>JAICQI010000352.1 GCA_025937955.1 Pyrinomonadaceae bacterium | reverse complement strand
TGACTTCACAGCGAATACGCACTCCAGGAGAGTCAGTCTCAAAAGACTCATCTACCGCCAGCGCATCTGCCTTGAATACGCCTTCCCCACAACGGACGCCGGCTGCATCGTAAAATGTCACGGAGCCAGATACGAATGCATAAGCAAGCGTGCTACGGTTTCTGACAACCATGCGAATGTTCGTCACCGGCGTGTCAGGGGAACCGTTAAGGGCAGTGGTTCTCAAGCTGGCTTCGAGTGCGGGTGCGCCACTGGCGTCCAAAGCCACCGCTGCTTCGGCGAGCGGGACGCGTTTTTCATTCAAAGTGTTTTCCGGCGCCATTTCCTGCGCGACAGCACACAAGACGCTGCACAAAACAAAAAGAACAGCTCCTGATAATTTCATATGTCTCCTTTGTAGGGGTGGCCCTCCGTGGCCACGCCAGTTTAGGGGTAGCTGGGGTGGCCACGGAGGGCCACCCCTACAAACAAACATTCGCGGACGATTGCATACATGAGCTGATCGATCGTTTTACCGTCTTTTGTAACGCTCTTCCTCATACGTCCTTCAAACTCGTATCCCGCTTTTTCGAGCACGCGCGCCGAAGCGCGGTTCCAATCAAACACATGAGCAAATACGCGACACAAATCGTGGTTTGCAAATGCGTGGGCCGTCACGGCAATCACTGCCTCGGTAGCAATCCCGCGTCCCCAGAACTCCTCGCCGAGCCAATATCCGATTTCCGCGGAGCGCCGGGCCACATCATGTTGCAGTATGAAGCCTATACCACCAACCACCTCACCGGCTACGGCAATGGCGAAATTCGTTTCCGGTTCGTGACCCACGATGCACTCGAGCCAGTTGCGCGCATCCCTGTCGGTGTATGGGTGCGGAAAACGATCGCGCAGATTCATCCAAACGTTGCGGTTGTTTGCATGACGCACGATGGCATCGCGATCCCGCCACTCCCAACTACGCACAGTACATGTTTTTAACTCGAGCTTCACGTCGCCTGCATCCTTGGCAACACTGCCGCTCCACGCGGCAGAATAAAACCGTCTCCGTTTCCTGCCTGCCGCAGCGCCTCGGCAATAGTTCGCACGGGAATCATTCGCATCCGTTTCACGTCGTCGCTGGGAAGGTCTGAAACCAAGTAGACGCGATAGCGTTCAGCCTTGGCCAACAGGGCCCACGCCGTTTGTCCGTTAACTTCATAACCGTTGACGAGCCGTGCTTCAAGCGCGCGTGAGTCGCTTTCGTCAAACCACTTCAGGAAATCCGGGCGTCCGAGACCGTCGCTGCATTCGGCGAGCAGGATAATGGTTCCACCCTCGTTGCAGGCAAGTGCGGCCATGTCGAGTGCTTTGTGGGCCTGGATCATGTTGATGTCGTGCGGGAAGCCGCCGCAACTGGCGATTACGATATCGCGCTTTGCGGGAATCGTAACTGAATGCCGGTCCAGGTAATAATCACAAGCAGCGCGGTGGGCCAGTCGCCAGTCTCCACAAAACATCCTGACTGCCCGCTTGTCTTCGTTGACAATCGTGTTTAGGCCAAACGCCGGCGCGACGAGTGAGGCCACACGCTCGCATTCTTCATGAACGGCATTTCCATCCAGCCGGCCCGCGGCCACGCCTGCTTTGCGGCCGCCACGCTCAAAATCCAGCGCCAGCATGTGGGTAGCTTCGATCGTTTCGGCTGATGCAAGTCCGGGGCAGATCGACTTACGACCGCCGGTAAATCCTGCAAAGTAATGAAAAGTGATCCCGCCGATCACAAACACGCGCGAAAACTCTTGCAGCGCACTATTAACTTCAAGCGTTACTCCGCGTTCTGTTTTGCCAAGTGTGGTGAGCCTTGCTCGATCGTAAGCATCATGCTGGAAAATGCGCAGCCGTTGCACGATGAAAGGCGTCAGTAGCTCAACCTTCTCTTTTTCACTGACGGGCCGGTGAATTCCAGTGGCAAAGATCACCGCGATCTGTGCCGGTGAAACACCCGCCTGAACAAGACGCCGCACAAGCAGGTTTACCAACTGCGCGCTCGCGGTGGCGCGAGTAGCATCGGAAACAACGATCAGCACTGAATCATCACCGCCGGCAATCTCGTCGAGTGGTGGTGAAGCGATTGGTGAGTCGAGGGCCGCGCCTATGTCAAAATCACTCAGTGGCGCTTCGCGATCAGTATTCGTGCTTAAAACAGCGAACTGATGTTCGTCAAAACTCAATTCGAAAGTTCGTCGCCCATAAGCCAGATCCATATTCATCCGTGTAAATCTGTGGCTATAGACCGAAATCAATCATCGCCTTCTCGATCACGTGCAGCGCGGCGGCATCTGTCTCACCCGCAGAGCGCGCCCCAGCTAGCCACTTGCGCAGTTGTCGTGCCTCTTCCATCGATCCGATGCGACAGGCGCCCGTGAGCGCAAGCGTCACCAGCGCATCGGGCGCGCCATGAGTAACCAGTGCCGCCTGCAAAGCTGCTTGTTCTCGCAGATCTAGAGTCAAGAGGAGATTGAGTTCCATTGTTGCTCGTTAATTTCTTTCCGACCTAAAACACGCCGTGCCCGCGTGGCAGAAATGAAACGTCTCGTCTTCGAAATCGGGGGTTTCCATCTGGATCGTGAGATGATCCACGCCAAAACGATCGTGAAGTTTCGTGCGCAGCTCCCGCAACAGGTCAGGCTGCGAAATGCTGTGAGCGTGAATTACGTGCGCGCTCAGCGCATCGCGCCCGGACGTGATGGTCCAAACGTGTAGATCGTGGACGTCAGCCACGCCATTGGTGTCAAGAATCGCGCTTTCAACGGCCGCCAGATTGATGTGCGCGGGCGTGCCTTCCAAAAGCACGTTGGTCGACTCTTTGATCAACCGCACCGAGCCCCAGATAATCAGCAGGCTGATCACCACGCTGAAGATCGCATCCGCCGCATACCACCCAAACAACCACATACAGACGCCGGCGAGGATCGCAGCTACCGAGCCCAGCGCATCACCCATTACGTGCATCCATGCGCCACGCAGATTGAGGTCGACTTCATCGTGAGCGTGAAGTATCCAGGCGCAGAGCAGGTTGATAATGAGACCGCCGGCGGCTATGACGATCATTGGCCCGCTTTGAATGACTGGAGGCGCAAGCCAGCGCTCGTATGCACCGTAAGAGATGAAAAGCGAAATCACCACCAGGGCCACGCCGTTGACGAGCGCAGCAATGATTTCCAGGCGGTAATAGCCAAAGGTTTTGCGGGAAGTTGCAGGACGCGAGCCAAACCAGACAGCGATGAGCGCCAGCACGAGCGCGGCAACGTCAGTCAACATGTGTCCCGCATCAGCAAGCAGGGCCAGCGATCCGGTCCACCACGCACCCACGATTTCGGCGAACATGTAACCTGTCGTAAGGATCAGCACAAGGCTCAGTCGCCGCCAGCTTTCGTTCTTGTGACGGTGGCTGTGAGCGCCCTTGTGATGCTTAGGTTCCACGCGCGCTAAGATTAGCATCTCACCACAAAGGCACAAAGACACAAAATCGGACTTTGTGCCTTCGAGTCTTATGGTTGGATTGTCGCCGAAGATTACAAAGCCTTGAGGCCTGAGGCGGCGTAGAAGTCGCGGTAGAGCTCGTTGAATTCACGCAACGCGACGTCCAGGATCCGCGGCAACTCGTCGATGTCGGTTATGTTCACCACCGCGTTGACGTTGCTTAAAAACGCGCCGTGCGCATCCATCGTGCGCAGCGAAGGCGACAGCAATACAAAGAACAGTCGCCGGCGTTGCGGCGGGCGCAGCACGTTGATCTCCCTGACCACAAAAGCCGAGCCCTGCTCAGCGGGATCAAACTGTGGCTCCAGCAAAACCACGTCCATTTTGTTCGCACGCATTGTTTCCACTGCCT
Organism: Pyrinomonadaceae bacterium; assembly: GCA_025937955.1. GTDB lineage: Bacteria > Acidobacteriota > Blastocatellia > Pyrinomonadales > Pyrinomonadaceae > PSRF01. The sequence continues at coordinate 2,545 of JAICQI010000352.1, read as the reverse complement.
GTCGCGTGTCTTCCGCAACAAAAACTTCAAAGCCACTGTCCGCGAGCTTACCCGCAACGGATTCGCGATACGGCTCGCTCGCGCAAAGCAGCGCCTTGCGTTTGTCCCACGACGGACGCGCGTGTGGGTTCTCAGTGTTGTGACCCGAGCTCTTCGACAGCAAGTCAACGAGCATGCGGAGTGCGTCGTCGTTTGAATTTACGTTTCCGTTTGTCGCTGTCACAGCCGTGGGCGGCGCATACGCACGCGCCGTCGACTGTTCAAAACGCGGATGTTCGGTCGCTGGAGATCCGCCCACCGCCAGCGCGCTTTGTTCCATCGCCGGATTCGCTGGACCTGAGCTGACTGTGTTGTTGCACTTCGGACAACGAACGTTGAACGGTCGCTGCGGCGACTTCTCATCGTCTATCTGCAAACGCGTCGAACACTTTTGGCAAACAATGATCATGGAATCTATTCAATGAGTCCCAGCATGGAACCGGAGTCGGAAAACGCGTTTGACGGCATGCTATCGACTTCACGTCGAATGAAATCCTCAGACGCAGTCATGCCTTTCAGCGAGAGCAGTAGATTGTTTTGGTTGGTGGCGAAGGCGAGGCCGTCTTCGAGAGTCACTACCTTCGACTCGATCAAACCTTTGATGACCGTGTCGAAATCCTGCATGCCGTCCAGCTTGCCGTCGCGCATTGCATCAAGAAGAGACTTTCCTTCAACCTCGCCCGCTTCAATGTACTCGCGCGTCCGCGGGCTCGATCTCAGAATCTCCATTGCCGCCACGCGCCCGCTGCCGTCCGCGCGCGGAATTAAGCGCTGCGAAACGATGTAACGGAACGTCTGCGCCAGTCGTGTGCGAATCACAGGTTCTTCGTTCTTCGGATAAAGCCCGATGATGCGATCGACAGTCTTTGAAGCGTCGATGGTGTGAAGTGTGGAAAGCACGAGGTGACCTGTTTCCGCGGCTTCCAATGCGATCTCCGTCGTCTCAAAATCTCGCATCTCGCCGATCAGGATTACCTTCGGCGCCTGGCGCAAGGTCGCTCGCAGGGCGGAAGGAAAGTCGCGCGTGTCGTGGCCGACTTCACGCTGGTTGATCGTCGATCGCTTGTGCAAGTGAAGATATTCGATTGGATCTTCGATAGTGACGACGTGGTAGTACTTCTTCTCGTTGATGATGTCGATGATCGCTGCCTGCGTGGAGCTCTTGCCTGAGCCGGTTGGACCAGTTACCAGCACGAGCCCGTTGCGAAGCTCAGCGATCTCGCCCAGGTGCGGTGGCAAACCGAGCGAACGCAAAGTCGGAATGTCAGTCGGGATGACTCGCATGACGATCGAGAACACGCCACGCTGCTGAAAAATGTTGACGCGAAAACGCGCGCGCGAGGGCAGCGAGTAACTCAGATCGGCGGTGCCGGTGCGCGCAAGGCGCTCGGCGGCATCGGGATGGCCGTGCATGAGGGTCATCGCGATGATCTCGGTCTGGTAGGGCGAAAGCTTCTGCATTCCGAGGGGCTGGACCGGAGTCAGTTTGCCGTTGATTTCAACCTGTGGGAGCTGGCCGACCGAGAAATTCAAGTCGCTGATCTTGTCGGAGACCAGCAACATGCGCTCAATAATGGGGGGTAAATCAAAGAAACTCATCTACGTCCGAACTCCACAGGGGCGTGTTTTTTGGTGCTTGACCGCAGGTAGGCGTGCCGCTCGAAGAAAAATCCCCCGAAACGCCTCAGATTCTCGCGCATAACGATGATAAACGCAAGAAAATTATGTTTGACGCGGTGATGGGAGGGAGCGAAGAAGGGTTTGTGTTGCTTCAGTTATGCCATCTGGGTGGGCCAGAAGGGCGCTGAGGAGGGCGACGGAGTCCGCGCCGGCCTCGATTACGTCGCCGGCGTTGGTCGAAGTAATGCCGCCGATAGCCACCAGCGGGAAGTCACCGATAGCTTGCCGGACGGCCCGCAATCCGTCGATACCAAGCACGGGAGCGGTGTCGCTCTTCGTCGTGGTCGCGAAGATTGGACCGATGGCGAGATAGTCAATCGGAAGCTTCGACGCCTCAATGGCCTGCTCGACGTTATGGGTTGAGTAACCGATGATGGACTCCGGGCCGAGGAGCTTTCGGGCAGCTTCAGGCGGCATGTCGTCCTGGCCCAGATGAACGCCACTCGCGCCCACCCCAAGCGCCACGTCCACGCGATCGTTGATGATCAACCGCACTCCGCATTGCTCAGCAACAGTAACCGCCGCTTTAGCCTGCTCGTAAAACTCCTTTGGTGACATCTGCTTCTCGCGCAGCTGCACCAAGGTAGCCCCACCAAGACTCAACAACCTGACCTGCTCCGCATGCGAAACCCCGGACAGTTGCAGGTCTGTGAGAGCATAAACCCGCGGAAGTCGAAAAGTATTCTGCATCGGCTGTTTGTAGGGGTGTGGCCACAGGGGGACCCCAAAGCAAGTAATGAAGAAAGTGTGGTGAGACAAGGGAGAACCACAAAACAGTTAAACCAAAAAAAAAAAACGCGTTGGGTGCAAATGTAGGGAGAGGTGG
>JAICQI010000082.1 GCA_025937955.1 Pyrinomonadaceae bacterium | reverse complement strand
GTGACTCCGGGTGTCGCTTCGGTAGACGCCAACTTTTCAATCAACCGCAAAGACTTCGGTATCAACTACGCCGGCGCGGCTAACAACCTGATCCGCGACGACGTTGTGCTCACTTTGACAATTCGCGCCAACAAAGCCAGTTAGGAAATTATTAGCCACGGATAACACAGATAAATCCGCAAACAATCCGTGTTAATCCGTGGCTAACTTAGCAGAACGCCGGGGAGACGCTCTCCACTCGCTGCCGTGCCTTCGGCGTAAGCCACTCGAGCGTTTCGAGTACCCGCTCGTGCGTCATGCCTGAGCCAAGATACGTGTAGCGATTCGCCTTTAATTGCACCCGCCGAAATTCCTCTCGCTGCGTTTCACTCAACGTGTGACCACTGGCCTGCTCGAAGCTCTCGAGATCGAACTCCACCTGCTGCTGCAAACCGTTATCGAGAAAGCCTCCGATTTCGAGATACTCTTCAACTGCGCGCATGATCTGTTCTTCACTGCGGTCCGCAGCCAGGGCTTCGACCATTAACGTGTCGAGCTTCGCGTGTTGCACTTCCTCGATCCAGTGATGCTTAAGCAGACTCTTGAACTGCGGATCGAGATCTCGATTGTCTTTGATACTGTCGATGTAGTGACTTTGTACCATCCACTCGATGTGCAGCGTGGTAAGCGCCACGCCCAACGGATCGTGGGCCAGTATCGCTGTGGCAATTGCTTCCGGTGGTCCAATCACCTGGCACTCCGTGCCAAAGCCGTCCTCGAACTCCTGTTTGAAGCGCTTGAATAATTGAATATGTTTAGCTTCTTCACCCGCAAACTGTAGCAATGCGCGGACGCGATAATCGTCGCCCTGCAATTGCGGTCGCGCATGGTCCAGGACGAATGGCAGTATGAATTCTTCCACGAGTCCGAAGATGCAGAGGTAAGCATTGCCTCTGATCTGGTTCAGGATTCTTTTCTCTTCCTTTAGTAAAAAAGGCAGCGCTTCCGTTTGGGCCAGCGACTCGGGCATGAAATGCCGCGTGAAGTCGAGCCGTTTCTCCCCGCCGATAATGTCTTCGATACGCCAGTGGATGCTCTCGGACGCAGCTAGCGCGGCCTGATATGAATAACTATTAAGCATTTTGGAACACCTCCTTCAGGTTCCACATGTACGTAACGCGTAAAATGGCCTCCTGAAGGAGCATTCATTGCCACTAAAACGTAACAGCGAAATCGAAGAACTGCGACACGCATGCGAGCTCGTAAGTGTTTAATAGATCCCAACATTAATCAGAAAGGGGATCTGTAATGACTGCAAAAACAGCGGCGACACCAGGCCGCAAGAAAGCTTCCAGCTTGTTCAGGGAGGCGGAGTCGTTTTCCAGTTTTTCGGTAAATGATATAGAGAAGGCTAAAGAGTTTTATGGTCAAACTCTTGGCCTCGAGGTCAAGGAAACACCGGAAGGACTCGAGCTTCATACGGAGGACAACACGGTTTTCCTTTACCCGAAACCGAACCATACCCCGGCATCATTCACGGTTCTTAACTTTCACGTAGACGACATTGAAGCAGCAGTAGACGAGCTCAACTCACTTGGAGTGAATCTCGAACACTACAATCTCCCCGACATCAAAACCAACGAGCGCGGCATCGCCCGCGGCCCCCACGGCCCGACGATCGCCTGGTTCAAAGATCCAGCAGGCAATATCCTGTCAGTCTTACAAGAGCGATAATGGAGGCAGATCGCTGACCCGACGCTACCGCGTAACGGTACTGACCCGTCCCAAGTGACGCGTCAGTACCGGTAACGCAGTATCGTCGGACAATTGACAGTTTCTATCGACACTGCAAAGATATGGGCGTTCTCATCCTCATCATGTGGAACGATACCGATACTCCTCTCGCTTATTTGATCACCTTTCGCACCCGCGGTACATGGCTACACGGTGACCAGCGAGGCTCTATCGATCGTTTTCATAACCGCTATCGGTCGCCATACATTCCCGCTAATTCAACGTGGCACCGCTACAACCAGAAAGCACTTAAAATACCGCCGCTGATTTTGGAAGCAGGTCAACGTAACTCGATTGCAACCGCAATCAGAGAGACGTGTGAAATCCGAAAATGGACATTGTTGGCGCACAATGTTCGAACCAATCATGTCCACACAGTGGTCACTGCAAACCGGGACTCAGAACTCGTGCTTATTGCTTTAAAGGCAAATGCAACGAAACAACTTAGGGCGGACAATCTATGGCTTCACGACATTAGCCCGTGGGCAAGAAAAGGCAGTGAGAAAAAACTGTGGACGGAACGAAGCATTGCCAGGGCCATCGATTACGTCTTATACGGCCAAGGGGATGATTTGCCAGATTTTGATTGACCCTCGAACACCAAAAACGATCAACCCGACGCTACCGCGTTGCGGTACTGACCCGATCGTTTAGTGATCAAGATGCCACTGACCCGACGCCACCGCCTTGCGGGTACTAATCCGATCTCTCGTTGACCGCTCGCCATCCTTATGGCCGGGAGGATCGGGTCAGTACCGTAACGCGGTAGCGTCGGGTCGGTTTGTATATGAGTTTCGAAACGAATTGCGCCCTTAAATCATTGACATTGAGAGGTATGAGGTCATATTGTCGGGCCGCTTCGCCCGACTTCTCACGCTAAAAGCAGGATGATATGCAAAAAACTCCCCCTGCCCCGCGCCCGCGAATTTTCGAGCCGCCGGTGGCCTGGCTCTTTGGGCCGCAGCTCATCGGTGGTTTGAAGGGCATACTGCTCTACACCGCTTACGGCGACAAACTCGACCCGCGCGACTGGATGACGGGCGAAGTCTTCAGCTTCGACAATCCGGAGAAGCAGGAGTTCTGGTTCGATTATCTTTCCGACGCCGGCGATGGCACCAAGGCCATGTACAGCCTCGCTTACCTGACGCTGTGCCGTGGTCTTTGGACGAAACTCACTCCCGCGACGACAGATCTCCCGGCCCAAGCTGCCGATTGTGAAGTAAAGACAACAGACAACGATTCCGGTTTTACTTACCAATTACCGCGTGGCGAGTTTCTGTTCGTCGGTGGCGACACCGCCTATCACGCGTCTGACTACATGACGCTGGTCAATCGAATTCAACACCCGTTCTCTTATGCTTTCCTGGATCTAGTTAAGAACGGACTCATCGCCTCTGACGAGCCACGCCGCCCGATCTTCGGCATCCCCGGCAATCACGATTACTACGATCAAGTGGACGGGTTCCGCCGACAGTTTCGCAAGCCTGTGCGTCCCGAAGGACCATTGCCTCCCGGCCGCAGTGGTCCAACCAACGCGCAACTAACGCTTGCGGGATTCAAGCGCGTGCAGGAGTCGAGCTACGTTTCACTGCGACTGCCGTTTGACTGGTGGTTCTGGGGACTCGACATCGAGCCGGGCGTGATCGATCGGCGTCAACGCCGTTTCCTTCGCTCGTTGGGCCACGCTGACGACAGTCAGTTTCAACCTCCCGACAAACTGATCGTAGCGACATCGGCTCCGAGCACGGTCTTCGGCCGCATTGCCACTGAAGATCTGACGATCACGAAGTCGCTACAGTATCTGCAAGTTGATTGCCCGTTCTTACCTACTAAGGACAACGCGGGCAAACCAATCATTCAAAACACCGGCGACGAGCAATTAAAACCCGGACAGTGTCGTCTGGATCTGTCCGGCGACGTGCATCATTACGCGCGCTACTGGGGACCAAAACCTGCTAACGGTTCGTCGCCGCGAAAGATCAGCACCGCGCCCCGGCCGAGCAGCAACAGTTATGCTTCAGTGGTTTCGGGTTCAGGCGGCGCCTTCCATCATCCCTCGGCAACTTACAACAAGGAGATCTGCGAACAGGTGCTTTACCCGCCGGCAACGACGTCATGCGGTGCGGTCGCCGATCAGCTTTTCAAGTTTTGGACCGTGATGCGCGGCGGTTACGTTTGGTTAGCGGGATTCATCATCGCTTTCACGGTGTTTTTCGGCGCGGCGGGTCCGAAGAGCAGCCGGCAATTCATCAGCAACATACCTTTCCTGCAGGACCTCGGGCTGGTTAAGCCTGAACGGCTCGAGCCAACTGTCGTGAAGTTAGGCGACACACCGTGCGCCGCTGTCAAACCCTTCGCACTTTGGACCACGCTCGGATTGGTAGGGGACGAATGGCAGCCGCCCGCAGGTTGCACAGTGGAGAGGCCGACTTACTTCTTCCCACACGCGAGTCAGTGGCCGCGCGACATCATCATGGGTCAGATCTTCCTGTGGGCCTCGTTCATCGCGATTGTCGTGACCTTCGTGTTCACCGTGTTCACCAAAAAGATCTTTGACGACAAGAATCCATACGAGCAGGGAGTGGATCCACATTGGAAACTGTGGCCCATCATCATCGGCACCGCGCTCTTGGTGATCATCGGCTTCTCGAGCATCTATCCTTACCGCCATCACATCACCCCGTACGTGAGCAGTTTGCTCGTGCTTTATTCTCTTTTCGCTGCTCTTACCGCGATCGTTCTCAACGTGCGCTACACTGAATACTTGTTTAAGAAGAGCTTCGTCAGTGGGCATCGTGGTGATTGGCTCTTGCAGTGGGCCTGCTGGGTAATCGCCATCGTAGTTTTCGCGTTTGGTTTGTGGTACTTCGGTCAGAATAACCTGCCCGCCTATTTGAACTCAGACATCCTGTTCACGACAGTTTTAATTCTCGCCGCTGTCGGCATCATGATCCTGCCGTTCAAAGTCGCCGGCGATCTGCTGTACACGAAACCGAAGGCAGTGCAAATCATCGGAAAGGTGTTGATCGGACTGTGGCACCTCATACTCCAGCTCTTTGTTGCATACATTCTGATTAAAACCGGCAGCTATCTCGCCTGGGCGGTGGCGGCGATCATGCTCGTGCTTCCGATTCCACTCGCGCGGGCGTTGCTGAAACGAAACAACGGCATCGGGCTCGCGATTTTGTGGTTCGTTTACGGCGCGGTGATGTTGGCCTTGCCCTGGATTGTCTATCGCTTTTCGGGTCAGCCTGCGGTTTTCTATGACTGGACCAGCCTGGACGTGCTCTTTCCCGCCTTTGTTGCCGGACTCGCCGGCGCGGTTATTTGCTGTCTGTGGACCGGCTGGTACTTCGCCGTGTGCTTCGCTTTCAACGGTCATAACAACGAGGTTGGCGGCGCGGCGCGCATCGAGAACTACAAAGAGTTCATTCGCTTCCGTCTAACACCCGACACCCTGACCGGGTACGTGATCGCTGTCGACGACGTCAGCCAGATCAATACCGTGGACAAGAACGGCCGTACGCGCGACGGCAGCGATCTGCAACCGAAGCTCATCGACATCTTTCAACTGCGATGTAAATAGATTGGAACTATCGATGGAATCTCGTGGCTACTTCTACGGCGGTTTTGCAACCTCTCTCAACATCATCTTGAATGGGCTCACGTGGGGACGGTTTACGTGGCTCGAAGGAAGAGTGTGGGGCGGTGTTTTCAGGAACTGGCTACACCGCTTTCGTTACCGGCCCAAGAATTTCTATAAGCCAAAAACCGAAGCGGAACTGATCTACGCGATCCAGAACTCTACTGATGTCCGCTTCTTTGGCTCGGGTCATTCTTTCAATGAGGGCGTCGTGGCGGACACGACGCTCATCTCGTTGGATGAATACACCGGAGTCGTTGCTGAAGATCCGGCGAACCTGCGGCTCACCGTGAAGGCCGGCACACGCGTACGCGACCTCGTGACATTGTTGCTCGATCGCGGTTGGGCCTTTGAAGCGCTTCCGTCGCATGACGCGCAGAGCATTGGCGGAATCCTCTCGACAGACGTTCACGGCACCGGGCGCAAATGGGGATTCGTCAGTGGTCTAGTCCACGAGCTCAAGGTCATCGACGGCCAGGGAGTTCCGCACACAGTTGGTCCTGCTGACGATCTGTTCAAGGCGGTAGTCGGCGGCGTCGGCGCTGCGGGTGTTATCTCTGAAGTTACAGTGCAGGCTGTGCCACGTTTCAAAGTGGAGCAGAAGTTTGAGATTAAGGATTGGGCTTACGTAAAGGCCAATCTCGATAACTTGTTGGCTGCGAACGATCACTTCAGCCTTTATCTTTTTCCGTTTACGGGCAAGTGTCAGGTGAGCACCTGGAATAAAACATCGAAGTCAACGTCGTTTCTCGCTTCGATTCGTGAGTTCATCGCGATCTCGTTTGACGCGTTGCTGGCTTCGTGGTTCGGAAATCTGATGGCCTACACGGGATTGCTGCCGACCTTGTCGTCTCCTACTCACAGTATCAAGCGAGGGACCAACCTGGTCATGGAAAGTAACAGGGGCTTCAACCGGTCGATTTATCACCTGCACCAGGAGCTGGAATTTACGGTGCCATATGCAGATACGGTTAAGCGCTGTGAGGAATTTGTTGGGTTGTACGAAACGATGTACCAGCAAAAACATCTGCCCTACGCGTTGTTTGAAGTTCGCTTTACACCGGCGGGGCACACCCGCACTTTTATTGGCGCAGGCAGAGACGATCAGTCAACCTGGATCGATCTGGTGCTTTGCGATTCGCACCGTTTTGAAGATTACTACGCGGCGGCCGAGGCGCTCGTAAAGCAAATCAAGGCGCGCCCGCATCTGGGAAAATACTGTCGCGATCTTACAAAGGCTGACTTGCAGAACGTGCATGGTCCGCACTTCACAAACTTTTTACAGGTCGTGCAGCAACACGATCCGCAGCAGAAGTTCAGGAACGCCCTCATCAAACGCCTGATGTAAATTTTTTTCCGCAGATTCACGCAGATGAACTCAGATCTAATCTGCGTTCATTTGCGTGAATCCGCGGCTAAAATTGTATTAGACAAGTACAGTCCTGTTGTCTCACTCTTAACTAAAGCCCAAAAAATGCATATTTCGTTCGTGGCAATCAACTTGCACGGAGTAGACGTTCTACATTCCGGCGCAGGAGAGGTGTGTCATGAACGTCAAGCTTAAGAAACTGTCGGACCAGGTGATTGTGATAACGGGGGCCTCGTCGGGGATCGGCCTTGTGACCGCGCGCATGGCGGCGAAGCGTGGGGCGCGGCTCATTCTAAACGCGCGAAACGAAGCGACACTCCAGCGCGTGTGTGATGAAATCACGGAGAATGGCGGCGAGGCCTACCACGTCGGCGGTGACGTGGGCCAGTTTGATGACGTCCAGAAAATTGCGGACGAAGCGATTCGTCGTTTCGGCGGGTTCGACACGTGGGTAAACAACGCCGGCGTCTCGATCTATGGACCGGTCCTGGAACAGTCACTCGAAGATCAGCGCCGTCTGTTCGACACGAATTACTGGGGCGTGGTCCACGGCTCCATGGTTGCTTGCGCGCATTTGCGCAAACGAGGTGGCGCGCTCATAAACGTCGGCAGCGTTCTTTCAGACATCGCCATCCCGATCCAGGGAACTTACTGTGCAACGAAACACGCCGTGAAAGGTTATACCGACGCGCTGCGACTCGAGCTTGAAGAAGAGGGCGCACCGATTTCAGTGACGCTGATCAAGCCGAGTGCGATAGATACGCCTTACGTCCAACACGCAAAGAATCTCATGCCCGTGGAGCCGCTGAACCCGCCGCCGGTTTACGCGCCGGAGACTGTGGCTGAAGCGATTCTTCATTGCGCTGAACACCCCGAACGTGATGTGTTTGTTGGTGGAGGCGGTAAGGTGCTGTCAGTGGCGGGCAAACACGCGCCAGGAGTGACTGACAAATTACTGGGAGCGGCGATGTTTGATCTGCAGCAGTCTGAGCGAGAAACGCCGGCTGGTCGCCGCGACAGTCTGTACGAGCCTTTGGCGGACGGACGAGAACGCGGCGGTTATCCGGGTTACGTAGCAGAGTCGAGTGTTTATACAAAAGCTTCGGTGCATCCGCTGATTACCGGTTCATTACTTGCTGGGCTTGGCTTCGCTGCATTTATGGCCTGGCGTTCACTCTCCGAGCAGCGAAATGGAAGGAGTTCAAGTTATGCAGGATGATGACGATGGAAACGTTTGGAAAGGTCTCGTGGCGGGGCTTGCAGGCGGGCTGATTGCTTCCTGGACCATGAACCAGTTCCAGGCGGCGTGGATGCGTGTCGCAACAAACTCCGAGAAACCACACGGCGCGCAATCGATGCAGCCGAGCCAGGGCTCAACAGGTAACCAGGCTGAAGATGCAAAAGAGCAGGACGACGCTACCGTCGAAACTGCCAGGGTGCTCTCGAAAAAAGTCTTCGGGCACGAACTGCAGGAAAGCGAAAAGAAACCCGCGGGTGCTGCTGTTCATTACGTGTTTGGTACCGCGACCGGAGGCTTGTATGGAGCGCTTGCAGAAGTCACTCCGCAAGTGACCACCGGTGCAGGCCTTCCTTTCGGCGCCGCGTTTTGGCTGCTCGCCGATGAAGTCTCTGTGCCGCTTCTCGGACTCTCGAAGGGACCAACTGAGTATCCGGTCTCGACTCATGTTTACGCGCTCGCGTCACATCTGGTCTACGGAGTAACAGCCGAAATGAGCCGGCGCGCACTGCGACAAGTTCTGTAGGGGCGGCACTCCGTGGCCGCCCGTTTTGTCGACTACGCATGTCTTGAATCACGGGCGGCACTCCGTGGCCGCCCCTACAAATTGCACCTTGAGTAAACTCACTTTCTTCTGTGATCTGGCAGAAGCAACGACGCCGTTCCCGCACTTCTGGGAGCACACCGTCGGCAGCGACCATGCGCGCATGGCTTTGCGTGCTGATTGGCAGCGCCAACTCAAACGAGCGCACGCAGAGTTGGGCTTTCGCTGCGTTCGTTTTCACGGTCTATTGTCTGACGATATAGGCACGCTAGTTCGTGAGAAGAACCGGATCTTCTACTCCTTCTTCAACGTCGAGCAAATCTTCGACTTCCTGCTTTCGATCGGGATGCGGCCGTTTGTCGAATTGAGCTTCATGCCCCACGCACTCGCTTCCGGCACGCGGACGGTGTTTGGCTACGAGGCCAATGTGACGCCGCCCAACGATTACAAACAATGGACGGAGCTGATTGAGCGTCTGGTTTCTCACTGCGTCGAGCGATACGGCAAGCGCGAAGTTGGCGAGTGGCTGTTTGAAGTGTGGAATGAACCCAATCTCAACATGTTCTGGACCGGAACTCAGCGCGAATACTTCAAGCTTTATCGCCACACGGCTGAAGCGATCAAAAACGTCTCCTCATCGTTCAAGGTAGGAGGACCCGCGACAGCGAAGAGTGAGTGGATCGAAGAGTTCGTCAGCTTCTGCGAACGTAACGACGTTCCGGCGGACTTTGTCAGCACACATTACTATCCAAACGACGGATACGAACACGACGGCGACACCGAACATCAACTGTTCAAAGCCCAGCGCGGAATCATGCGCGAGGTGGCGCAGAACACGCGTTACTACGCAGGCGAAAGACCGGTTTATTACACCGAATGGAACTCGTCATCCAATCCCTTCGATCCGTTGCACGACGAGCCTTACGCAGCGGCCTTCGCGGCGTCGACGGTGTTGGAAGCAAAGGGGCTCGTCGATGGTTACAGCTTCTGGACCTTCTCGGATATTTTTGAAGAGAATTATTTTCCGTCAGTGCCGTTTCATGGCGGCTTCGGACTGCTCAACTTGCACGGCATTCCCAAGCCGACGTATCGCGCGTTTGAGCTGCTGCATCAGCTTGGCGATCGGTACTCACTGGTTGACGGCTTGCACGAAACTGTCGATTGTTCCGTGATTCAGAAAGAGTCGAGCGTGACTGTGCTGCTCACGAATCACACGACGCCAGGTCATTCGATCGAAAGGGAAGAGGTCCACGTTCGTTTGGATAACGCTCGTGAACCGATCGCGGCACGTATCCAACGAGTCGATGAAGATCACGCTAACCCGAAACGCGTGTGGCAGGAGATGGGCCAACCGGAGTATCTCAGTCGTAAAGACGTGGAGCGATTGGAAGAGGCGTCACAAGTTGTAAGCGAGAAGCAGCCGTTCAGCTTTCGAGATGGTTCAGTGCTTTTGAAGGCGAGTTTGCCGGCACATGCAATTGCGGCGATAACAGTGGAGTTCAAACCGAGATGAAGGTATTGGAACCGTCGCTGTCAGACGAAGAACTGTCACGCATCGAGAGCGACACGTTTAAATACTTCGCCGATGAGATAAACCTCGAGAACGGGCTCGTTCCGGACAGTACGAAGCAAGGCTCGCCGTCTTCGATCGCTGTCGTCGGCTTCGCGCTTACCGCTTATCCGATCGCGGTTGAGCGCAAGTATCTCAGCCGGGCCGAAGCGGTGAAGCGCACTTTGACGACGCTGCGCTTCTTTCACGACGCTCCGCATGGAAAAGAGCCGGACGCCACGGGCTACAGAGGTTTTTATTATCACTTCCTCGACATGAAGACCGGGCGCCGTGCGTGGAAGTGTGAGCTCTCAACCATCGATACCACCTACCTGCTCGTGGGCGGTCTCACAGCGGCGCGCTATTTCGATCGTGGTAACAAAAGTGAGCGCGAGATTCGGACGCTCGCGGAGTCGCTCTACAAACGAGCAGATTGGAACTGGGCACAGAACGGCGGTCTGACAGTCTCACATGGTTGGAAACCGGAGACGGGATTCATCAAGTATCGTTGGACCGGCTACAGCGAAGCGTTGATCCTGTATGTGCTGGGTCTTGCGTCGCCGACGTTTCCGCTGCCGCCGGAGAGTTATCGCGCGTGGACCAGGACTTACAAGTGGAAGAAACTCTACGGGTACGAATTTCTTTACGCCGGGCCGCTGTTCATTCACCACTTGTCGCACATGTGGATCGACTTTCGCGGAATCCAGGACGACTACATGCGGGGCAAGGCGATCAACTATTTCGAGAACAGCCGGCGCGCGATCTATGTGCAGCAGGCGTACGCGATGCGCAATCCGAAAAAGTTTGTTGGTTACGATCGTTTTAGTTGGGGCATCACCGCCACCGATGGACCAGGACCGGCGGAGCGTCGCATCAATGGCAAACGGGTTCGTTTTTTCGACTACAAAGCGCGATCGATTCCTTACGGACCTGACGACGGAACGCTCGCTCCCTGGGCTGTTGCCACGTCATTGCCGTTTGCTCCGGAAGTCGTGTTGCCGTCACTGAGCCGTCTCAACAAAGACTATCCCGAGACCACGAATCAATACGGATTCAGATGCAGTTACAACCCGACGTTCAGGTCAAAGGGAAAAGGTTGGGTATCGAAGGGATACTACGGCCTGGACCAGGGGCCGATCATCATGATGATCGAGAACTATAGCACCGGTTTGATCTGGCGACTAATGCGACGTTCACCTTTCATCGTCGACGGCCTCCGCCGCGCCGGCTTCCGCGGCGGCTGGCTCGGGAACTGACATCCGCGTTTCATCTGCGGTTTACATTAGATCGAGTTGTGCGCCGGGCAGGATTTCAATAGGTTCGACGCCTTTACGAAATATTCTCGCGCCTGTTGAGCCGCGCAAAACGGTCTCACCATTTTCGATTCGTAGCATAGCACCCTCGCGCAGACCGACTACCGGCGTGTCGTTTTCCTCGAGAAACTGCCGAATCCGTTCTTCGCGCGTTTCTCCCATGTGCTTTGAATTTGGATCGGGATCGAGATAGTGAGGATTGATCTGAAACGAAACCAGGCCAAGCGCGTCGAACGATGGCGGCTGAACAATCGGCATGTCGTTCGTAGTCTTAATCGTTGGCGCCGCCACGTTTGAGCCTGCGCTGGATCCGATGTAATGCATACCACTCGCGACTCTTTCGCGAATAGGATCAAGCAGGTCGAAGTCGTAAAGCGCCTTCAACAGACGGAACGTGTTTCCACCACCGATAAAGATCGCATCCGTGTCCTTAACAGCTTGCGCCGGATTCGTCGCGGTGTGGATGGAAGTCAGATGATATCCCATCTTCCGAAAACGACTTCGCGCACCCACAGCGTAAATGTCTCGATCGAGGAGTGCATACGGAACGAAAAGGACACGCTTCGTGTCGCCAAGGAAACTCCGGATCTCGCTCTCCGCATGATCGAGATAGCCGCTGCCATACAGGGTCGAGTTGCTAATTAGAAGAATGTGCATATATTAGCCATAGGTTATCGAAGGAGCAGAAAGTTGACCAGTGAAAATGTAGTCGAGGCGTGGCGCGAATCGGCGCAGTACTGGGCCAAACACAGCGACACGATCCGCACCATGTTTATGCCGTTGACGCGAGCTCTCGTTGAGCACGCGGGCATTCACGACGGACAGTCAGTGCTCGACGTCGCCGGGGGCGCAGGCGAGCCTTCGCTGACAATCGCAGAGGTAGTAGGCGCGACAGGATCCGTAACTTGCACAGACGCTGTGCAGGAGATGGTTGAGACCGCTCGCAGCGAGGCGCAGCGTCGTGGCATTACGAACGTGCAGTTTCGCCAGTGTATGGCCGATGCGTTGCCGTTTCCTTCGAATTCATTTGACGTCACTGTCTGTCGCCTCGGCGCGATGTT
>JAICQI010000256.1 GCA_025937955.1 Pyrinomonadaceae bacterium | reverse complement strand
GACGGGTATTGATGGCGACGGGGTATTGATTGCGACGGGTATTGATGGCGACGGGGTATTGATTGCGACGGGTATTGATTGCGACGGGTATTGATTGTAGGGGCGGCACTCCGTGGCCGCCCGTCTTAGACATCACGTCGTTGAGTAACAATTTGTGTTACCCACGGCCTAACAGTTTGCGGCAGTCTTACTCTTCCTCATCCATTCCGGAATAAGGGAATTTGTCGGCCAGCACGGCCCGCATCTTCACGTGGCCATACAGCACTTCCAGGAAGCAAATAAAACGGTGCAACAGTGGTTTCGGGTCCAGATTGTTCTCGATGGCGGTGATGACTTCGAGCGCCAGGCTCTCGTAGCCACGCCAGTCTTTGTACATGAGGTACTGCATGCTGCCGTCACGAAATTCGAGTATTCGCGCCGTAACCGAACGCATCACATCCGGGTCGTCATTCGCCTGCGCGAGACGAACAAAACGCATCAGCGACGAGAGGTCCTTGCAGAGAATGAGCGACTGCTGGAGTCGCAGCTCGACGTCGTTGAAAAGCGTCGAAGCATCAAGGCCGGGCTTAAAAACCTGGAGCAGAGTGATGGTGGATTGCTGGAAGCAGTTCGTCAATAAACCATGTGCGTGCATGATCTTACCGTAAACGATGGGGATCGATTGCTCGGTGACGCCGCGCACCAGCTCGCGCTCGAAAATCCGGCGCAAGTCGTGAGTAATTCCATAGGAAATGCCGTCCAGGACCTCGTGCAAACGCTCATTTCCCTTGGCTAATCTGATGGCCCTGGTGTCGATGTAATCAGTGAGCGAACGGGCCTCGAATTCGAGCACTTCGAGCAGAGAGAGACTTTCGAGGAGAGTGTCGAGCTTGTGAAGGTTGTTCTCGATGCGCGCGAGCCAGTCGAAGAAGCGGAGCATCTCGGAGAGGATGGTTTGTGAGATTTCGCGCAGTTCCGGATTAGTGATCTCGGGGACGACTGTGTCGATCTCGTTCTGAAGGTTTACCTGTACCTCTCGCTGGAGCTTGGTCTGAGGATCGGCGGGAATCTCGTCCGTAAGTAACGGCAACTGAGGATCATGATCGTAAGTAACGTAGGCGAGGGATGTGGCCATGAGAGAACCTCCGACCCCTCATCGGCAATGCCCGTGCCACTTTCACGACTCGAGAGCGTCGAATCGCAAGCCGCTCGAGCCTTCACCGGTGCCGATCTTTTTGCGCCGGCCGATCCAGAGGTGGGTTGAACCGTCCTGCCAGCGCGTCACCTGGTAATGGCGTGTGACGCGAACACCTTCGCGCGGAATTTCTTCTTCGAAGATCTTCAAGGCTTTTCGACTGTCGGGATTCATGATGCGTCCTTGTGCCGCGGTGAACTGCGAGTCGCCATTCACTTTTCTTACTTTAGCGCGCTGCAGACGCAAGCCTTCACTGGTTCTCACCGGCAACAGCGGAATCCAGTTGTTGGGAACCTCCGTCGCCAGCCTGTAAACCAACTTGTTGTCAATGCGGGGCTCAGGCGGTGGTGGCGCCGTAAGTCGTTCCTGCTCGAATCTGTTCAATGCTTGTTCCGTCGCGCTTTCGACGACACGCTCAACTCCCCAGGCCATGTTTGCCATCTCGTCACGCAGGAAGAGCACTTCCTCAACCGGCCGGCTCTCGACAGCACCGAGCAGCGACGGCGTCAGCATGAAAAGATTCGACGCCGATCCGGTCGCTCCGCTGCCACGCAAATGCGAATGCTGAAACATTCGCCACAACGAATGCGGCGCCGCAAGCTCGCTTGCAGGCTTGATAAGCGTACGGACACCGAACGTGTCAGTTATCACTAAAGATCCGGTTCGATAGAGAGCGCCAACATCCAGTTCAACTGGGACAACGAACCAGTCGTTGCCATACGTCAGGGCAAACTCAACGAGCAGCATGCGCACGAGATCCGTTGGACCAGCATCAACCGACCCGAAGTCGACCTGTGCGTCTTCAAACTCCCAAAACCGCGCCGTGGGCATGCCGGCAAAACTGATCGGAGCCGGAATCGCAGTGCGACTTATCTGTTCAAAGTCCTTGTCGTTAGCACCGCCAAGCTTGAGCTTTGGATCCAGGTCAAAGGCATACCAGTCCAGGTGCCCTTCAAAATATTCCTGCGCGGTTAAGCCGCGTTCGCCGTCGTTGAAGCGTCCCGAAACTGAGAACGCATACTCCATGCGCTCCGGCAACCATGACGCATTAGACGTTTCGGGTTCGCTGAAAAACGTTTCCGACTCTTTCAACCACTCCTGCGCAGCTTGTTCGATCTCAGAGCGATCGCCGGGGGCCACCTTCAATGCCGGCAAGATAGAGATTTTGCCTGGAGTTGAGCGGAACGAGGCGGCGATCTTTCGTCCGTCCGTCGCACGCGACGACATTAAATCAACAAAGGCGAGACTCTCGCCGTCGAGTGTGGCGCGTTGTTCTTCAGTAACCGTGAACGGAAACTCGCGAACGAAATCCGCGCGGTAGTTTTTGGAAATGTTTCCTTCCTCGGCCATGCGATCGAGGATGCGAAGGAATTCAAGACCCGTTTCCACCGCGAGCCGAAGCCTTTCCAGTTTCGTCGTTGGCGGCGCGAGCGAACGTACCGGCTCTCGCTCGACTAACGTTTCGAGCGGCATGCGCGCGCGATCGTAAGTTGCGCCAATGACACTGCTGCCGGGCGCGATGGCGCCCGAGTGATAACGACTGATGCGGGCCGACTCGCCTTGCCAGCGCGCCATCACCGGCGAACCGTTGTCCTCACCCTGAAATTCTCCGAGCTGCCATTGTCGAGCGAGTAGCCAAAGCGGATCGTAGACACGCGCCTGCAAGCTGGCCTTCATCTCGCTGTTGCGGCTAACCGGCTCCAATCGCATCCAGGTGGTGATTGACGACATAATTCGCTACTCGATCGTCGTGAAGTCGGTCGATACTGCATCGCCGAGCAGGTTGTATGCGAAATAAAGTGCGGGCAGGTAATGCCCGACTTCGTTGAGTGTGCTGAGATCGACCGCGCGTATCCTCGCCAAATCGAGTGTTTCTAGTAACACTTGTTGCAAGGACCAGATCGTCCAGGGTGATTCGAGCTCGAATGGTACTGCCAGCAGTATCGATTGCGGCGGCGCGGCACTCGGTTGATCGTATTGAAGGGAGAGGCCGGTGACTTCCGTTGTTCCCGGCACTACTTCAACCCATTCATCGATAAGCAATCCGGCCAACGGCTTGCGCGCGTCAACCGGCGCGACAGATTGCACTGCTATGGAAAGTTTTCCACCCGGCAAACTCTTTCCGTCCTCGAGCGGCAACGCTACCCAGCGATCGTCATCAGCCTGTGGAAGCTGCGCAATCTTCAATTTCAGTTTTTCGCCTGTGCTGAGTACTTCGGCATAATTGAGCGCAGCGTTGAGTTGGCCCACCGTTTCACGCACACGGCTCACCCGCCTGAACCACGTCACTGAAGCCAAAGGATCGCCGCCCATCAGTTTGTCGCTATTGTCCAGCGCCTTCGCAAGCTCCTCGGCGTTTGCCGCCATAAAACGCGGCAACACGATAAAAGCCTTGCCGAAGACGATGTGCACACGGTCGAGTGCGTAGTTGCGTTTGTCTTCGGCGGTTTGCGGGCCGGCTTTGAATCGTGTTTCCAGCGTCTTCAATTGATCGAGACGTTGCGCTACCTCTTTTTGGACCAAATCGGACTGCGCCAAGACCAGCTCGCGATCGGGCGGTGAATCACCGCGTGCGGAGAGCGGCATGGCGTTGGCGATGCCGAAGGCTGCCGAGCGCACCAGCAGATTACGCAACGCGTCGAGCTCGGGTGGAGTTGGCTGAGCGCCGAAATCGATCGAAAGCTGGCGCAGCGACTGCACGGCGCTCGCCGCTCGTCGATCCAACTCCAAAACGTCGACATTCACTGCTGCAGTTTCCGCCGGCGCAGTCAAATCTGCCGGATCGAGTGCGCTCACACTCGTAAACAGTTTGCGTACCGCACGCAACACCTCGCTAAACTGCCCGTAACTCAACTCATGCGGCGCCCAGTCTGCTTTGCGTTTGGGACTCACGCGCAGTACCGATCCGGCTGGAAACTCATCCTTCTTCGTAATCGCAAACAGTATGCGTAATTCGATCTCTGCTTGCTGTCCGCCGGCGCCACCTTCGGAAGCGTAGATGTAATCGAGCGGTGCGAGTTGTAGATCGCTGAGGCGAATCTCTTTCGTCTCGATAGGTTGTAAGCTTGTTGGATCAAGTCGCTCGACCAGGCAACGCACGTTGGCAGGATTAACAAGCAGCTTCGCTGCCCACGCGTTTAAATGAGGTTCAGCGTTGGCACGAAACGGATCAGCAGGCGCGGCCCAACCAGTTGGTTGCGGATCGCCGCTGAACAACGTCACTATTCGATGCGTCAGGCCAATACCGGATCGCGGTGTGCGCACCACTTCGAGCTCAGGCGGCGGTGTTTCACCACCCGCGATCGATTCCACTGTGGTTGCGGTTCGCAGAGGATTTCCTCGCACTGCCTGATGCACACTCTCTGCCATCAACGCGTCGCTGACCGAATCAACAGCTTCCTCCAACAACAGTAGTTCACTTTGGACCGCCTTGAAGTCGGCGTTGTTGAGATCGAACGGCGGAAAAGCGATTCGCTGCTGACCAATTTTCTGACCAAACGGAATGGTGCTGAGATTCCATTGCGGCGGATTAGTTCCCTTGCCTTTTTGCCAGCGGCGCATCAAAGCCAGACCATCGACGACGTTGTTGGCGGCGATCGCTTCGACTGGTTGACTAGTCTGCTCCAACTTCTTAGCCACTAAAGGTGCGAGCTCGCGGAACGGCGAAATGAACTGCGGCTTCCCGACCTCCTGCAAACGCCGTTCGAAGCGATAACCAAGCAGCGCGCCCAGTGGTTGTCCCTGTCGCACGCCATCGAGCAGCCAGGCTGCCAGGCGCACTCGTTCGGACGACAGATCAATTGCCAACAGATCATTCGCCCCGCTATTCGCATGAGCGAGGTGCCCGCTGCGCAAGACGGCAACCGTGGCGGCTTGTCCGAGCGAAGGCGTATGAATGAAACCGGGATTGTCGGACATCTGAAACACAGGACCTTCTTCGCCCGGCGGCGTAGCGACCGGCGTTTGCGCGGCTGTAGCACTGAGGTTCATCACCCAACCATAGCCGCCAAACAGCACTCCGCTCGGATCGCGCTGGCGCATGTCAGCCAAACGCCTGGTTGCGAATGAAGTGATCCAAGCATCAATGCGGTGCGAACAAAGATCGAGTGTGCCCGTCATTAACTGTTCGAGTTTCGCCACCCCGATGTTTGGCGATCGCAGATGTGTGAGGCTGGCGCGCAACTCACTGAGCGGCTTTAACTCCGGATCTCGCGTTACATCCGGATCACCGGACGTGCCGAACAGGTAATTTCCGAGTGGCGATGTTGCAGTGGCCGATAAGCTCATCGGGGTTTTCATCTGTTCCCAGATCGTTTGCGTTACCTGACCTTCCTGCAGGTTGACGAGCTCCGGCTCCCGGCGCTGATCAGGCCGAATGGGAGCCTTCTTCATCAGCAAGCGCGTGGCGGCGGCGTTGTATTCCAGCAACATGGAATGGCGCAGGAGCAAGTGAAGAAGAGTGTGTGGTGTGGGTTGAAGCTTTTCATCCTGGAACCAGGTTTTTTTGACGAAGTCCCGAATCGCGAGCAACGAGTCGATGTAGTTTGGTGTAAGCGTGATGCTTTGATCCGTCTGCACGAGTGGTCCAGTGAGTGTTGCCACTGGTGGCGAGAAGGCTGCCTTTTGCAATCGAGGTCGCCACCCCACTTTCAAACTTTCCAATACGGCGGCAGCGAGTCGTTCCTGCGTCTGGAACCATGCTGTCGTCGCTAATCGCTTGTTCTCGATAAAGTCGAACCTTAGCTGGCGCGCCCTGGTCGCCGCGGCAATTATTTGATCTTGTCTTCTGATGAAAGCCTGGCGGGCAATCTGTTGGCGCCTGATGAACTCCGCTCGTTGCCGCGGACTCATTTCCGGATCAGGCTCTTCGATCTCCGGCGGCTCTTCACGCTCGGGAATCTCCGGCAGCTCCTGATCCCAGACGTCCGCATAGAATTCGGCAGTTAAAAACACCCAGAGGTGCTCGAGGTAATGCCGTCCCATCACATTCCGAATCGAGTAACTAGACGACACGCCATCCATGCTCAACACTTCGCCAAGATCTTTGACGAAACCATTTTCCTGGGCCGTATCAGGGCTGCGACCAAGGCGCGGGACTTCAATGACATTGCGTCGCCAGATATCTCTCATTTGTCGCAGAAAAGCGCACAAAGCAGTGTCGCGACTCGACTCCTGCCCTGCCCGTGGTTTCCATTCAGTCAACGATGTGACCGGCAGCACGCCGTAAGGCTGCCGTCCGATCCGCAAAGCGGGCAGTGGTCCATTCGCACGCACGAATTCGATGAAGTGGTTTCGTGCCCAGGCAATGTCGTCGTCAACCAGCGGACTCTCGTTCGGCCGCCCGATGCCGAGCATCTGCAACAGGAAGTAACCCCACGTCGCGGACCAGAGCGCTGTGTTCATCTGTTGCGCGTCGAGTTGATCTTTCTGTGTGGCGTTGGGAAGGTTCGCGAACAGTTGTGCAGCGTTTGTGAGCCCGAGCGCAGTCGTCAAAACATCGGCATTTGATTTGTCGCCGCGCTTGATTGCAGACGCGCGTACTTCAGTGGCGTAACTTGTTTCCTGGCCCGGATCTTTCGAGCTGAATCCCGACGGCGCATCGGGCGTGTTGTTTGAAGGTGTGCCCGGTCGCAGGAAGCTCAAGCCACTCGTGTAGTGATGGGCGTCGAAGAGTTGAATGAGTTGTGGGGTCCAGTCTTTTGCTGCGTCGAGCGTATCCCTGATGCCCATCACGAGTAGAAAGTCGAAGCCGGCAGCAGCGATATCTTTCGTGAGCTTGATGCGAATTCCCATGCCGGACTTTTCGGCGGTCGCAAAATCCACCATCCACTTCATGCCTTCGTCGAGACCAAACTGGTCCACTTTCGTCGACTTTGGATTTGGACCAGCTGCGAGCGGTTCGGAGATCGGTAGTCCGGTTTGGTTTACGATGAGATTTCCATTTTTGTAACCGAGCACGATCCATTGATTCGGCAGCGCGCGTGCCTGCGGGGCTTCGGTCCATGATTCCGTCTTCGTTTCGAGTGTTCGGAAGACCGGCGCTTTGGGTAACGGCTGGCCATTGGCGATTGGAATTTTGGAACGGTCCTGTGGATTCTGTGGCGTTAACTGCCGCGCGATCCATGCGGCGCGTGGTGGGTCGAAGCGATCCGCCAACTGTCTCCACGCCGCCTTGCGTCGTTCTTCGGCGGCGGCATCGTCCGCAGTTCCGGTGCGCCAGATCTGCTCCCAAAAGTGTTTGCCCCAAATCACCTCGTCTTCAGTGAGTTTTGTTTCGTGCGAATCGATGTGCACCTTGTCGGGATAGACGCGAACCCTGAGCTCGACACTTCCATCAGGTTGTGGAAAGAAGCGCGTCTCCAATCGCACCGGAAACAACACAAGCGGCCGCGCTGGTCCAAATGAAAGGCGCACGTCAACATTTGGCGTCGTCTTTGGAATATTTGGGATGTCAGGATTCGGAGTCTGCATGTCAATGAGTTAGTTTGAAATTGAACGCCTCCTTGGAGTGCGGGGGGGGCGGGGGCCCCCGGGGGGCCGGTGGGAGCGGGGGGACAACGAGACCGGCCGCGGCGCCCGCCCCCCCCCGCCGGGGGGGTAGAGGGGACGCACGAGGCGGAAGACTGGCGCGG
>JAICQI010000648.1 GCA_025937955.1 Pyrinomonadaceae bacterium | reverse complement strand
CTGCGCGACCTCGAAGGCGATTACGAAACAGCACGAAGCCTTTTTCAGCGAGACAACGCCTGGGCCGGATACGTCGCCGGCGTGTTTCTGGTGCTGATGCGTGAATGGGGCATCCGTTTCACCTCCGGCGCAAACATCCTGATCTCGTCGCAAGTGCCGCCAGGCAAAGGTGTAAGCTCGTCAGCCGCACTCGAAGTCGCAGTCATGGAAGCCGTCACCAAAGCATTCAAAATCGACATTCGACCACGCGACGTTGCGCTGCTCTGCCAGCGAGTGGAAAACATGGTGGTTGGCGCGCCCTGTGGCGTGATGGATCAAATTACTGCTGTGTTCGGAGAGCGCGATCGGCTGCTGGCGCTACTCTGTCAACCAGCCGAAATCAAAAACATGATCGATCTGCCGCCGCAACTGAAGCTTTGGGGCATCGACTCCGGCATTCGCCACTCCGTGGGCGGCTCTGATTATGGTTCAGTGCGCGCCGGAGCATTCATGGGCCACCGGATCATTGACGAAAACACATACCTGGCAAACATCTCTCCCGCCGAGTTTGAAAACAAGTACGCTGCTCGACTGCCCGAGCGTATGTCGGGCGAGGCGTTCTTAGCACGTTACAAAAACACGCTGGATCCAGTGACGTCGATCGATCCGCAACGCGAATACGCTGTCAAACTTCCGACCGCTCATCCGATCTATGAAAATGCGCGCGTGCAACGCTTCATCGAACTTCTC
Organism: Pyrinomonadaceae bacterium; assembly: GCA_025937955.1. GTDB lineage: Bacteria > Acidobacteriota > Blastocatellia > Pyrinomonadales > Pyrinomonadaceae > PSRF01. The sequence goes on along the minus strand of JAICQI010000648.1, from coordinate 3,165 downwards.
GCCGCTTCAGAAACGAACTTCGAAGAGCTCGGCGAATTGATGTACGCCTCGCATCAGAGTTACACAGCCCTGGGCCTCAACTCCAAAGGCACGGATTTGCTCGTCGACCTGGTGCGTAAAGAAGGTAGTCTATTCGGTGCAAAGATCACTGGCGGCGGCAGTGGTGGCACCGTCGCCGTCCTCGGCGATCAAAACTCACACGCAGCCATCGACAGGATCGCAAAAGCTTACGCGAACGAAACCGGCCACCAGCCTTACATCTTCAGCGGCTCATCTTCCGGCAGCGCAGCATTTGGTCACTTGCGCCTGCGCTAGGTTAGAATCGGACCACATTAACAAGGAGGGGGAACTACAATGGCAAAGTGTGAGGTGTGTGGTAACGATTATTATCTATCCTTCGAAGTTATCGCTTCCGGTGCTCGTCATACCTTCGACAGCTTCGAGTGTGCGATTCACAAACTCGCCCCTGTCTGCGATCACTGCGGCTGCAAGATCATCGGCCACGGCATCGAGGCAAACAAGACGTTCTATTGTTGCGCTAATTGCGCGCGACAGTCAGGAGTCACTGAAGTGAAGGACCATGCGTGACGTTGTCTCTCGACGCCTCGACAATCAAAAACTGTCTGCACCAGAATTCAAGAAACCCGTCGACGTTGTGCGTTGGCTGGGCGCAGTGCAGGCGCAGGACTTCCAGGGCGCAAAGTGGGCGCTTGCGCTGAGAATGAGCAAGGCCACGGATGCTGCCGTCGAAGCAGCCTTTAACGAAGGCCAAATACTTCGCACGCACTTGCTACGCCCGACGTGGCACTTCGTCGCACCTGACGATATTCGCTGGCTGCTGCGATTGACGGCGCCACGCATAAACGTCAGGTGCGGGTCGGCTTATCGGAAGTACGAGCTCGATAACGCGACTCTCAAGCGCTCGAACAAAGCACTGACCAGGGCTTTGCAGGGCGGGAAACACCTGACGCGTTCGGTGCTGAAGAAGGTGTTGAATCAGAGTGGGATCGCTGCTGACGACACGGTGCGCATGGCGCATATTCTTCTTCGTGCGGAGCTGGATGGAGTGTTGTGCAGTGGACCACGAGTGGGCAAGCAATTTACTTATGCGCTGCTTGAAGAAAGAGTACCCGTAACACAAACGCTGAGTCGCGATGAGGCTTTAGCGAGACTGACACAACGTTATTTCACCAGTCATGGACCAGCTACCCTGCAGGATTTCATCTGGTGGTCAGGTCTGACTACCGCCGACGCGAGGCATTGCGTCCAACTTGTCGATCGCCACCTCAGGCAGGAATTGATCGAGGAAAAAGTTTACCTGAGCCCACGGGCCGTCAAGTCTCAGAAGTCCAGGCACTCAGCCCATCTCCTGCCCGCTTACGACGAATACACAGTCGCCTACAAAGATCGTGAAGCGATCTATGTTCGAACCAACGGCAAACCATCAATAACCACATGGGGCCTGCTTGGTCCAATAGTCATCGTTGACGGCCGGCCCGTAGGCACGTGGAAGCGAACAAACAAACAGATATCTTTGAACCTCCCGCAGGATCTAAAAGAACCTGCGAGATCGGCCATCGCCCAGGCCACCGATCGTTACGAAGCATTTTTGTAGGGGCGGCACTCCGTGGCCGCCCGTTGTTCGCAACAGGCATCATTCGGAAGACGGGCGGCCACGGAGAGCCGCCCCTACAAAAACCCTGTCAGTACCTCAGCGTACTGTGCCGATCGTTTGTGATAGCATGCACCGCGCCATTCCAAACTGAGGAGCCCTGCTGTGAATAAGTGGATCGCGCTCTTTCTCTGTTTACTGCTCAACACAACTTCAGCCGACACAACCCGGGCGACGCTGCTGCCTGACGCGGTTGTGGCGGCGCTCTCGCAGGAGCTCTCCGGCGAAACAGCCAAAAGCAATCTTGAATACATCGCACGCTTTCATCGCATGCGCGGCTCGCGTGGGTTTCGCGCCGCCGCCGAACACATCGTCACACAGCTTCGCGCTTACGGCCTGACGGACGCACGCATCGAACAGTTTCCCGCTGACGGAAAGATCTTCTACGGCACGCAAAAGTCACGGCAACCATGGGACGCCGAGTTTGCCGAACTGTGGGAGCTTCGTGAAAGCGACGGCGCATGGACAAAGCACGCGCGTCTGGCGAGTTGGGACGCGATGCCAATCACTCTCGCTCAGGACAGCGAAAGTGGAGAGGCGACGGCGGAGTTGATTGACGTAAGCAACGGCACGTCCGAGAGCGACTATGCCAACAAAGACGTGCGCGGCAAGATCGTCCTCGCTGCGGCGCAGCCGGGTGCAGTGGCGCGTCTTGCAGTCGAACGTTTCGGTGCGGCCGGCATCGTCAGTTACGCGCAAAACCAGCGCACCGCGTGGTTCGGTGAAAACGAAAACCTCGTGCGTTGGGGACACCTCGATACGTTTGCTGCGAAGCCGGCGTTCGCATTCATGATCTCACTCAAACAGGCCCGCAACTTTCAATCGCGGCTCGCGCGTGGAGAAAAGATTCGACTGCACGCGACTGTACGCGCCGGCAAGCACGCCGGAACGTATGACGTTGCTACTGCGACCATCCCCGGATCTGATCCGAACCTGCGCGACGAAGAGATCGCTTTCAGTTGTCATCTCGATCACCAGCGACCGGGCGCCAACGACAACGCCAGCGGCAGTGTTGCAATCCTCGAAGTGGCGCGAGCAATCAACAAGCTGATCCGCGAAGGTAAGCTGGCGCGACCGGCGCGCACGCTTCGTTTTATCTGGCCGCCTGAGATCGAAGGAACCATCACGCTGCTGAATGCGAAGCCGGAGCTCGCTTCACGTATCAAGGCCGTCATTCACATGGACATGGTTGGCGGCGGCCCCGAGACGAAGGCGATCTTTCACGTGACTCGTGGTCCAGCGAGTCTGCCGTCGTTTGTAAACGATGTCGCCGAACATTTTGGCGAGTTTGTTAACGAGCAGTCGGCGCAGTTTGCCGGAGGAGCCAGTGCGGCGTACCCGATGTTTGCGCCGGAAGGCGGCAAGGAGCCGCTACAGGCGGAGATGGCGGAGTTTTCGATGGGCAGCGATCATCAGGTGTACACGGACAGCTCGTTTGGCATCCCGGCAATCTACCTGAACGACTGGCCCGATCGTTACATTCACACGAATCT
>JAICQI010000961.1 GCA_025937955.1 Pyrinomonadaceae bacterium | reverse complement strand
GTAACCGTGCAACGGGTCGTGCGCGCTCGTTTGATCTGTTATTACGTCAACGTGAACGCCGCGCCGCACGAGCTCAGGTAAGACCTCGGCACAGTTACCAACCAGTCCGACAGAGATCGCGCGTTTTTGGTCCAGCGCGTCCTCGCAAATGTCGAGCGCTTCGTCGAGGGTCATCGCGAGGCGATCGCAGTAACCGGTGCGAACGCGACGTTCGATACGCACCGGATCGACGTCGATACCGAGAAACAGAGCGCCGTTCAACGTTGCGGCGAGTGGCTGCGCGCCACCCATGCCACCCATGCCGCCCGACACGACGAGCTTGCCGGAAAGGTCTCCGGCGACTTGTTTGTCAGCCATGGCAGCGAACGTTTCGAACGTGCCCTGCACGATGCCCTGCGTGCCGATGTAGATCCAACTGCCGGCCGTCATCTGGCCGTACATCATCAAGCCCCTGCGTTCGAGTTCGTGGAAGTGTTCCCAGTTGGCCCAGGCGCCAACGAGGTTTGAGTTGGCGATTAGAACGCGCGGCGCGTACTCGTGCGTGCGAAAGACTGCGACCGGCTTGCCTGATTGGACCAGCAGCGTCTCATCGTTTTCCAGCGCTTTTAACTCACGCACGATGGCATCGAAACACGACCAGTTGCGTGCGGCCTTGCCGGCGCCGCCATAGACGATCAACTCGTCCGGACGCTCGGCAACATCCGGATCGAGGTTGTTCATCAGGCAGCGAAGCGCCGCCTCCTGGTGCCAGCCTTTGCAATTCAACTGCGCGCCACGTGGCGCATGAATTACGCGGTGGTCCATCGCTACTCTTATTTAGAACCCCAAAGGCTGCGAAACCAGCGCGCTATGTCAGTTTTCGTTAGGGCTTCCAACTCGCCCGCGTCAAGCCACGTTCCAGCGCATTTGTCGCAACTATCGATAGCCACATTCTCGATCATGACTTCTTTCAAAGTTCCGTCACAGCGTGGACACTTCATTGAAGAAGCGCCGGCTTCTTTAGCCTGAACAGCCAACTTGATTTTCTCGCGGAGCTTTTCGATCGCTTCCTGATCCTTCTTCCGAAAGTAGTCGTCCTCGAGAGCCCTTCTCCGATCGTCCATTCCGTTTGCCATACATGCTCCTTAATCTGTGTAATCTCTGGCTAACAACTCGAAATCACCACGCACCATCGCCGCTCGAATGTTCTCGATATCACCTGACATCGATCGATCCTGCGTCAGCGGCGCGACCAATCGACGTACGATCTCATACGCCTGCTGCACGCCGCGGCCCGGCTTCAGCGGCGCAAGATATTCCAACGCCTGCGCCGCCGTCATCAATTCGATCGCCGTCGTCAGCTCTGCCAACTTCAAGATCCCACGCAGCTTGGTCGCCGACGTCATCCCCATCGAGACGTGATCCTCCTTGCCGCCGTCAGTCGGCACGTTGTCGATGCTCGCCGGATGGGCCAACACTTTCGCTTCGTTCAAAAGCGCCACCGCAGTCACCTGCAACATCATGAAACCCGACGAGATACCCGGATGGGCCGTCAAAAACGGTGGCAGGCCCTCGTTCGAATCAGGATTTACCAGCCGGTCGATGCGCCGCTCGGTGATACTCATCAAGTCTGTCAAAGCGATTGCGGCGTAGTCAAAAACGAGTGCGAGTGGCGCACCGTGAAAGTTGCCGCCGGAAAGCACTTCGCCGGTATCGGAAAACACCAACGGGTTATCGGTGGCGCTGCCGCTTTCGATC
>JAICQI010000691.1 GCA_025937955.1 Pyrinomonadaceae bacterium | reverse complement strand
TTTATCAGGATAAGAAGCGCACGTTTTTTGTCGTTCCGCACGGCAAGTACACGGGCGGTGGCGGTGGCGGCGGAATCGATGAATTAACAAACCGTATGAATGCTGCGCCGCTTGAGTTACCTGACATTCTTTCGCACCAGGCGGCCATCGCACTCGCTGCAAACAATAATGGTCCAGTTGCCACTCGCGCACTCGGCGGCGGGCGCATCGGCAACATTCTTGCGCCTCAAGTGAGTTTGGCGCGCAGCTTTCAGCCGCTGCACTGGGAGGCGAAACATTTCCGGTTCGATAACTTCTATCATCCGTTTATCAGTTTGCTGATCGAACAACTCAACCGCTTCGGAATCGACGGAGTGCTGCGGCCTGATCCCGATCGAGAGTCGGGCGAGCGGCGTGCTGTCATCGCAAAGCTGCGGCGCCAGCGAAATCGCAAGGTGTTTTTCAACTCCAGCTACAAACCGAATGACAACATCGTGCTCAACGTCCTCGATATGAGTGCCGGCCAGAAACAACAGGCCGGCCCGCTGGACATTTTCGACTTTGCTTACGGTACGGCGTATTCGATCTACAACTGGGAGCTCTTCTTCCATGCGCCTTTCATGATCGCCAAGCGACTCGGCGCGAACCAGCGCTTCTCCGAGGCCCACAGATGGTTTCAGTACATATTCGATCCGACCGACAACTCGACCGGCGAGCAATGGCCCGAACGCGTCTGGCAGATCAAACCGTTCTTTGAGCACGGCCAGGGCAAATCGATCGACCGGGCAATGCTGTTGCTCAAATCGAGCAATCTCAGTCACGCGGAAATGGAGGAACGCCAGTCGCTCCGTGACCAGATCGAGGCGTGGCGCAAGTCGCCTTTCAATCCGCACCTGATCGCGCGCATGCGGAACGAAGCGTACATGAAGAGCATCGTGATGGCTTATCTCGACAATCTGATCGCCTGGGGCGATCAACTTTTCCGCCAGGACACGCGCGAGTCAGTCAATGAGGCTACGCAACTGTACCTGCTTGCAGCCGAGATTCTCGGCGAGCGTCCGCAGGAGATTCCAGCGCATGAAGGGGTTCGAAAAACGATTAACGGCGTGGAGGTCAATACGTTCAATCAACTCCGCGGCCGGCTCGACGCTTTCTCAAACGCGCTGATCGATCTCGAAACGATGATTTACCCGACGAATAACCAGGGAGGCGGTGGGATCAAAGGTTTGCTTGGTCCACAAAACTTGAAGCTGGCTCCTCCTGACAACGATGACGATCTTCCGCTCGCAATTGAGCCTCCGGACAATGGATTCGTGAAGGACCTGCCACTCGCGACACCGGTACCCGCGATTCTGGGTCCGACTCTGTTCTTCTGCATTCCAAAGAACGACAAGCTGCTGGGATACTGGGACACGATTGCCGACCGGCTGTTCAAAATCCGGCACTGCCTCAACATCGAAGGCGTGGCACGGCAACTCGCGTTGTTCGCGCCGCCGATCGATCCGGGCTTGCTGGTGAAAGCCGTGGCTGCCGGACTCGACATCGGTTCTGTGTTGAGCGACCTCAGCGCACCACTCCCTCACTATCGCTTCCACGTGCTGGTGCAGAAGGCAAACGAAGTAATCAGCGACGTGAAGGGCCTCGGCGCTATGCTGCTGGCGACTTTGGAAAAGAAAGATGCTGAAGAACTTGCTCTCCTGCGATCGACTCACGAGACGCAGATCCTTGAAGCGATGCGCCAGGTAAAGCTGCGTCAGATTGAAGAAGCGAAGGCTGCGAAGGAAGCTCTCGAAGCGAGCAAGCGTGCCCTGGAAGAAAGACGCACGTTTTACGAAACGCGTGAAGAGAAGAGTTTCAAAGAACAGCATCATCTCGACAAACTCGAAGAAGCGCAGACCTATCAGTTTCAAAGCAACGCTATCGAGTTGGCGCGATCTGCGTTGGGTCTGCTCCCGGACTTCGACATCGGAATCGAGGGCTTTGGAAGTAGTCCGACAGTGAAAGGACGCTGGGGCGGTTCAAATATCATGTCGTACATGGGGGCGATCGCGCAGGCTTTTGCGATGGATGCACAGACCGCAACGCATGAAGCCGGAAAAGCATTGACGGAATCCGGTTACGAGCGACGGCAGGAAGAATGGGACTTTCAGGCTGCCCAGGCGATTGCCGAACTTGCTCAACTGCAAAAACAGATCGCCGCCGCTGATATCCGTGTGAGTCTCACCGAACAGGAATTGAAGAACCACGATTCGCAGGTCGAGAACTCGAAGAGTGTCGACGAATTCATGCGCAGCAAGTACACGAATCAGGAACTCTATGACTGGATGCTGTCGCAAATCTCGGCAGTCTATTTTCAGAGTTACCAGTTTGCGCGTGATATCGCGAGTCGTGCTGAGCGGGCGTTTCAATATGAACTTGGTGTCACGAACACTGATTTCATACAACCGGGATTATGGGACAGTTTGAAGAAGGGTTTGATGGCCGGCGAACGCCTGCAACACGGCATCCGGCGCATGGAAGCTGCTTACCTGGACCAGAACCGTCGCGACTATGAACTCGCGAAACACGTTTCGCTGGCGATGCTCGATCCTATGGCGTTGCTCGCGCTGCGCGAGACTGGAGAATGCTTTGTCGATCTGCCCGAAACCATCTTCGACATGGATTACCCCGGTCACTTCCAGCGTCGCATCAAAACAGTCGGATTGACAATCCCTTGCGTCGTTGGGCCATACAGCACGATCAACTGCACGTTGACCATGGTGTCTAACAGTGTGCGGAGGGCTGCGACTCCGAGCTCGCCTTACCCGCGCAACGAGGGGGACGATCCACGTTTTGTCGACAACCTTGCGGCAATCCAGTCGATTGCAACGAGCGGCGGGCAGAATGATAGCGGGCTGTTTGAGTTGAACTTCCGTGACGATCGCTACCTCCCGTTTGAAGGTGCCGGCGCGATCAGCCGCTGGCGTATTCAATTGCCACTCGAGACGAATCGCTTTGATCGTAATACGATTTCAGACGTCATCATGCACCTGCGTTACACGGCGCGTGAGGGTGGCGACGCATTGCGCGCGGCGGCGTTGCCGCCACAGAGCACCGGCGCGCGCCTGCTTAGTTTGCGGCACGAGTTTCCGACCGCATGGCACCGGTTCTTGAATGTTGAAGCGGATATGGAGCAGTTGCTGGTGCTGAGACGCATGGATGAGCGCTTCCCGTTCCGTCGTCCGGGTGTAACGATCACGCTCAACCGGGTAGTGATGGTGGGTCGATTTGCCAACGCTGAGACCTACACAGCATCGCTCGCACCGCTAGTGAACAATGACATTAATTTAAACCCGACACCCACGCTCAATGGCCTTCACCTGGCCTCGAGCAACGTCCAAAACGTCAACATAACCGACGCCCTTGACTGGACGCTGCGCCTCCGCCGCGCCAGCGACCCGAACGCGCATTTAACCCCTGATGAGATAGACGACTTCTTCATCATCTGTGTCTACACGATGTCTACGTCTTGATGGCGTCTCGTTGACTTGACCTTAGTAAGACATTATCTTACCCATCATGAGAACTACCGTTTCGACAAAGGGTCAGATCATTCTTCCGGCTGAAATAAGGCGGGAAGATGATATTAAAGCCGGGCAGGAGTTTGAGATCGAACGTATCGATCGTGGTGAATACCTCCTCAAGCGCAAG
>JAICQI010000259.1 GCA_025937955.1 Pyrinomonadaceae bacterium | reverse complement strand
GCCCTGCGCGATATAACCGAGAAAGACCACCGGATCCGCGTCGGTGTGGTCTAACTGATACCAAACGGTAGGCCGAGTCTGGCTGCGAACAAAGTCAGCGATCAGAGTGGTCTTGCCGCAACCCGCGTCGGCCGCAACCATTGTTATGGGCGATCCCAGGTTGGCTTGCAGCTTTTTCGTAAGCCGCGGTCGCTGCAGTAATCCGGTAACAGCGCGCGGGGGAAGCAGTTTTGTCCGGAGAAAAAAGTTTCTATCCTGCATCGCTACGATTATGCCGATTTTAGCCACAAAAAGGCACAAAAAGCTCAAAAATCAACAGAACCTATTTGAGCTTTTTGTGCTTCTTTGTGGCATTAAAAAACTTTCGGGGCAAAGCTGTGCCAAGTCGCTCGGATGCAAATCGAAGAGCGCGGTTATAGCCGGGGCGTAGACGGATTCCCGCCGCTGATGAATGGAAGGAGCTTCGAAACTCGCCCAAATGTTTCCGCGTGAATGCGCGCGGCTTCAGCGTGCGAATGCCCGAACTGCTTGAGCAGCAATATCGTCTCATCCGGGTCAAACGCAAGCGTTTTCTCGTCGATAACGTCAAGCTGCTGTTTCGAACGCAAACGCCATAATGGGTTCGGCGGCTTACTACGGCACAAAAGAAGCAGGTCCGCAGTTTCGGAAAGCGACGGCTGCAGAATATTGAAGAACCCAACGAACCAATCAGCGTCGAACAAGTGGTGTATGCCGTCAAGAACAAGCAATGGCCGCTGATCCTTTTCGGCCGTTACCAACTCAGAGACAATGTTATGGAGAAATATCGCCATGGCGGCGGGCGAGGAATTGGTTACGGCGGGCAGCCAGTCACCGGCGGCTTTCTTGCTTCCGCCCGCTCGAAGCACGCTCGCTGCCAGGTAACTTGCAAAAACATTCCAATCGATGTCTGACGATTCCACCGTAAACCAAGCCGCTCTCTTCCGTGTTCGCGCATATGCCGCAGCGATTGACGTTTTACCGGTTCCCGCACGACCGGACACCAGTGTCGCAGCGAAGTGGCCAAGCGATCTTTCAAGGATGTGTATGAGCCTCGGCCGTTCGATGAGCCCCGCACAGTTAGGAATCTCAAGCTTCTCATTCAAAATATGCACTGGGTCGCGTTCGCCTCTCGAAGGCGTCGCTGCGGTGGTGCGGACGGTCGGCGAATACCTTTCAGTAGAATCGAATTGGTCTTGAAGGAGGAAGCTCATAGTCATCGATCGGAGCATACAACCTTGTCCTTGAGAAAAACTTGAACCGCACTCAAGTTTTTCTCAACCCACCCTATATAGGATTCTCAAGCAGTCCCAGTTGAACGAGCTCCCAAATGTGCGCACAAATGCAACGAGATTGTATGACTTCGATTCCCAGCGGAACGATATTATTGTGGAACCCGATGCCTGCAACGATTCGATACAAATCCCCTTTAAAATCTGGGTTTTTCGTCTTATTTGTCTGAATTGCGCGCGGACGCCCGGATCCACGACTGGATCAGATGAATAGATTCGTAGCACTCTTATTGCTATTCCTGCTGACGGCACAACCCGTATTGGCTGGCCTATCTGTCGTCAAGTCGAACGGAATCACGCTAACCGGCGCCGACGGCATCGAGTATGTTGGGATTAACGGCATTACGCTCACCGGAGCAGACGGGATCTTCAATTACAGTTCGAACGGTATCACCCTGACGGGAGCGGACGGTATCACGCTGACAGGGGCAGACGGCGTCACATCAACAGGTGCCAACGGCGCGACGTATACGGGACCGAACGGAATCACACTCACCGGAGCCGACGGAATCACCCTTACCGGAGCTGATGGAATCACACTTACGGGAGCCGACGGCATAACGCTTACTGGCGCCGATGGTCGCCAGTACACTGCCGACTCGATCATCATTCGTCAACCGAACGGAATAACTTTAACCGGGGCTGACGGCATCACGCTCACCGGAGCAGACGGCATCACTTTAACTGGAGCCGACGGCACTGCGCGGGTCGGCCCAAACGGCATCACACTGACCGGCGCGGACGGGATCACGTTAACCGGAGCTGACGGCATAACACTCACGGGTGCTGACGGCATCACTCTGACGGGCGCCGATTCAGCCACGGGCTTTGGAACGACGGGCGTCGTTTTCGACCACACAAATCCAGCGGGCATAACGCTCACTGGAGCCGATGGCATTACGCTCACCGGTGCCGACGGTATAACGCTCACTGGAGCCGACGGCATTACTCTGACCGGAGCCGACGGCATTACGCTCACCGGTGCCGACGACAGTACGGGGCTTCAGGGTGTGGATCCCGAGCTTGTCGTCGCGCTCGATAAAGCAACAGACGACAGCAACATAAACGCGGTGATCGTCTATCACACGTCGGTGACCGAAGCCGACATTGCACAGCTTCAGCAGCTCGGTATCATGGGCGGTACGCGTTTGCGTGTGCTGCCGGTGGTTTACGTCACCGCAACCAAAGCGCAGCTCCTCGCGGTTTCAAAGCTGCCACGTGTCCGCTCGCTCTACGGTAATCGCACGCTGACGTTCAACTCCGATCCTTACTTCAACACCACCGGCGTACAGCGTGTTGCGCCAGACCAGGATCTTCGTCAGGAGAACAGCGCTATGCCCGTAACCGGCCGCAATGTGACAGTGGCGGTCCTCGACACGGGCATCAACGGCCTGCACGCTGATCTTGCAGGCAAAGTAGTTCAGAATGTTCGATTGGCCGACACGCAAAGCCTCCCCGCCTCGTTCGCGTATCCGGCGCCGCTCGAGAATCTCACGAACACGGATCTCGTTAGTGGCCACGGAACATTCGTCGGCGGAGTGATCGCCGCGAGCGGAGTGAGCTCGTCGGGACGATTCGCAGGTGTTGCTCCAGGCGCACGACTTCTGGGGCTTAGTGCCGGCGATCTAAACCTGATGTACGTCCTTTCCGGATTTGATTATCTGCTCGAGAAAAGAGTTCAGTACAACGTGCGGGTAGTGAACTGCAGCTTCTCGGCGAACACGGTTTTCGATGTTAACGATCCGGTAAACGTGGCGACGAAGATGCTGACCGACGCAGGCGTTAACGTTGTATTCTCGGCCGGCAACACCGGTTCCGGGAACGGAACAATGAACCCGTATGCGTTAGCGCCATGGGTGATCGGCGTCGGCGCGACCGATGAGGTAGGCAGGCTCGCGGACTATTCGTCACGCGGCAACTTCGGTGACGCTTTGCAGCACCCATCGCTAGTCGCCCCCGGAACGAACATCGTCAGCCTTCGGAGTGCGCCGGCTGTTACCGGAGTCTCCGGAATCGCGGGTGCAGACTCCAAGCGTCTCTCATTAACGGAAATGCCTTACTACACGACGGCGACAGGCACATCGTTCTCGGCGCCACAAGTCGCCGGAGCGATCGCCTTAATGCTCGAAGTGAATCCAAACCTGACTCCCGCAGAAGTTAAAGACATACTAAGCCGCTCGGCAACCCCGATGCCTCGCTACTTTTTCCACGAAGCCGGGGCGGGGATGCTCAACACGTACGCCGCAGTGCTCGAGGCTGCGTTTCCGGAACGCCACATGGGCGGATTTCGCTCAACGCTCTCTCGCAACGGCATCCGGTTCGTCACGCGCACATCGCATACGTTTGAGCAGACCGTGTTTCCGATCCAGACAAGCTCAGCGAACGTCGCCATCCCGCAGAACACAATTCAGGTCGGCGTTAATATCTATTGGGACCTCAGTGCAAACGATTTTGGGCTGAGACTTTATGATCAGTCGAACTCACTACTGGGTGAATCGAACTATCTAAATCTGCCGGGCTTTACCGGACGCCGTGAGAAAGTAGTGCTCCGCAATCCGGTGAGCCAAACACTTCGTGCGTCGATATCGCATTCAGGTTATGTGGGGACAAGCCAGCAGGTCTTCGGCGCGGTTGAGGTAACGCAGGTTGATTATCCGGTCTTGCTCGATCTGTCGACACTCTCGCCGGTCCAGGTCGTGCAGGTCCAGAGGAGCCTGCTTGCAAATCTGATGTTGCCGGAAGGCCAAAAATTCCGTCCGAATGCGTCCGTCACCCGCCTTGAACTTGCTGAGGGGATGGTCCGAGCGGGCCTGGTTCCGCAGTACATGGCGTCAGCTGCGATGTTCACGGATGTCCGCGACACGTATTCGCGCAACGTGGTCGAAAGCACACAGGCGTTCCCGTCCGGTTCACTGTTTTATGATGCGACCCCCGGCGGGAAGTTCAATCGTTACAACGGAGCTACGAAACTCGCGGCAGCAATCGCGTTCGTTAAAGCCGCTGGCCTCAGTTCTCAGGCCGTTTCCGCTTCGCTTCCTTTGACAGTTTCCGACGCCTCGTCGATACCCGCCGCGTGGAGAGGCTACGTCGCCATCGCTCTGCAACGAGGCTTTCTTTCCCTCGACGGCAACGCGTTCAACCCATCGCGCAGCCTCACGCGCCTCGAGCTCGCAACGTCGCTCAATACACTAATATCGCATTAACCAACGCACTTCGATCAAGGAACACGTATGGGCAGGCGGAGCTTAGCGAGTGACAGCTAGTCCGGGCACCGGTTGAGTGCACGCGCTGCCGTATGCGGGGCGATAGCCTCTCGCTTGCGCCTGTCGTTGTTTCATGAAGACTCCTACCTTCGTCCTTCCCCACCACCTCGTACGCGGACAGTGGTAAATACCTGAGTTCGTATTGACCCAGACTGGAATGTTCGCAATGGAGCTGTTTGATTTGATGGGCCGAATCAGCAATCGACGCGGAGTCACTGCCGGTGTCGAACTGAATAGGACCACTAATAACAGAAGTGCGGTGAAAAACTTATACATTGGGCACCGCCGAAGATTGGAAGTAGTAAAGCGGGAGAGTGTTACGGCATTACAAACGATCAGAGTTTGCTTTTAGTTCCGGCTCAAGTTCTTCGATAATAGCTGGTACTGACCCATTTCAACTCAGTCAAGAACTATCTCTTTGCGACCAAAGAGCCGTTCAGACACCAGTCCGCGCCGCCTGCATTCTTCCACCAACCTGTCAGACTCAACGATGGGAAGCGACTCAGGCGTGTATTGAATCGAGGTGAGATAGGTTAACCAGGGCTCCTGTCCCATTGCGTAGACGTAAACTTGTTGCGGCCCCAGCTTGTCAACGATACTGATCGCTTTAGGATAATCGGAGCCGTTCGAACGCCTCGATTGGTCCACCTTCCGCGGTAGCGGCTTCGTCAGTAACGGGCCGTACAACCAGCTCAGCGGGGCGCCATCACACTCCATGCCGATGAACAATACAGTAACATCGCCGATGCAATGGCGAATGTGGTCGTAGAGTTTGGGCTCGAGGTTCTCCGAGTCGGCCACAAGCAGAGTCGTTTTACCGTGCAGCGCTATCGCATACGCCATCTTTGTTCTGATGTGTAGATCGGCGTGCTCTCCAAAGAAGGGCAATCCGGTGATGCTGCCGCCCGGAATACGCACCACCTCCATTTCATCAATCTCGCGAATATTATCGAAGCCAAGATGCTGCAGGACGAGTTTCATCGAAGGGTCAGCGAGCCAACCGCCGTTGTTCTTCGGAACGAGGATCTGCTTGATCTTGTGACGCAGTTGGAGCAGCGTCTCAAACATGCAGTGGTCCTGATGATTGTGCGTGATGACGACGTAGTCGATACTGTCAGGCAAGTCGGCGTAGGTGTAACGGGGCACGGCGCTATCGATGTCGTAACTGACGACTGGATCGCACAGCACGCTCGTGTCTTTCGTTTCGAACAGAACGCAGGCGTGACCCAGATAGCGAATACGTACGTCGTCACCGCTGTAGCGCGTATTTAGTTGCGGAGGTTCCTCCGTGAAGAACCTGGAGAACAGTCCGGCCTGCTCTTTATCGATTGCCAACACCTCTACGACCTCTTCAAGTGGTCGCGCTACGCGTTTCATGCTGAATAAGAGATCGAGTCCTTCGTGGCTGAAAGGTATTTGAAGATTGAGCCAATTCGCTCGCTCGAGCCGGGGTGTACTGAAGACGAAGGAGCGGTCATCGTGGTCAGTGAGTGACAGCGCGATGCTTTGCGAACGCTTATCGTAGAAGCGACTTTGGTAGAGAAAACCTTCGATGAACCGCATCGACGGGCCGTGGTTCAAATCGTAGACGAGTTCAACGTACCCCTGGAGCGGCTCCGGCACTCTCCGGTAAAGCGGTTCGAGCGAAAGGCCGTTCGCTTCTTCAGTGAGAGTGGTGTCCAGGGTTTGATAGCCTCGGCAAACTCAACAATGTGCGCCTGCTCCTTTTGCGTTCGTTCCAGCAGCGCCTTGATCTCATTCGCCCTGTCCGTCCCGTAATTGATGTATGGACCACCGAGGTTTGCCGGATTTTTTAAAGCCGCAACGTGCACTTGTGGCGACGTCACGAACGACTGCATGATTTTCAAATGCAGATTAGCGACGTACATCGCGGAAGTGGCGGGCGCGATGAGGTTGGACCACGCGTACCACTGGTTGAATAACGGCTCGACCAACACGTTTCGTTTCAGATAGAGATTGCGTACCTTCATTACAAATCATTCCGCTCGACTGGAGCCAGGCGTTCGCGAAGAACCTCGGCAAGTTTGGCAGTGTGCGGGGCGCGCAGCATCGTGACGTGATCGCCGGGTACGTTTTGAACTTCGAGTTTATTGGAAGATAACCGCGTCCAGCGTTCGATCATCTCCGGGAATTCATCCTCATCCGCCGCGCGCAGCAGCAAGACTGGAAACGAGCCCGCCGGCGGATGGTAGTTCCTGACCGCTTCAACATCTGCAAGATAAAGCTCGAACTGGCGGCGTAGATCGTCCAGACTTAGGTCGGGTGGTAGCGCCTGAGAGCGATGGGCCTGGTCCAGCAACCACTGCAATTGCGTCTCCGTTCCCGATCGCAGTAGCTCCGCAGAGACGAGATCGATCGGAATACCCAGGTTCCCGGCAAAACCCGCAAGCAATGAAACACTGTCTTCTGCATCAACAATCCCTGGCGGCCCGGAGTCCAGCAATACTACGAGCGGCACGTCAGCGCCGCGCGCTTGAAGCTGTCGCGCCATCTCAAAGGCGACAACACCGCCGCTGGACCAGCCGCCCAAAAGGTATGGACCATCAGGCCGGACAGCGCGGATAGCATCGAGGTAGTTCCTCGCGACTAACTCAATTTGTCTGCTCGAATTGCCGGCCAGTGTTCCTTCGAGAGCATAAAAAGGACGCTCCGATCCGAGTGCGCGCGCCAAAGCGAAGTAACTAGCCACGCTGCCGCCCGCGGGGTGAACGAAAAATGCCGGCGTCAACGATCCAAGCGGTTGGATCGGAATGAGCGTCGTATGCGAAGATCGATCGACTCCGCGACGCAGGATCGACGCGAGCGATTCAATCGTGGGCGCGGTGAAGACAGCCGACACGTTCAACCTCTTTCCAGTGACTTGTTCAACACGCGCCAGCAACGGCACAACCAGCAGCGAATGGCCTCCCAACTCGAAGAAGTTGTCTCGCACGCTGGGTTCCACATGCAGTAACTCTTCCCAAATGCGAGCGAGCTGCGATTCCAGCAGGTCACGCGGACCAACGCGCTCGTCAACACGTTCCAGCCGTTTCGCCATAGCACGAAGCGCGACACGGTCTACTTTGCCATTTGCCGTTTGCGGCAGTTTATCCAATAACGCGAAAAGCGAGGGCGCCATGTAGTCGGGCAGTCTTTGCTGCGCAAAGACACG
>JAICQI010000035.1 GCA_025937955.1 Pyrinomonadaceae bacterium | reverse complement strand
TTATTGACAGCTCATGCACGTCGAGGTTGAAGGCATGCCCGCGGAAGAAGACGTTTCCACAGACGTGTGACAGTAACGGCAATCGATGCCGTCGTCGCCGACGTGATGTTTATGACTGAATTGAACTGGTTGCTGGCGTTCGACCCACTGGCCGGTGTTCCAGGACGAACGATTTATCTCAACAGCAACCCACAGCAGGGCAAGAGCAATGAAGACAGCGCCATAAATCGTAATTTTCGCCAGCGCGTTGGTGCTGTGATGGAAGATCTGTGGCATTGCCGCAGGATTTTAAGCGTGTCGGGCGTTAGTCAAACCGGTACACTGGCAGACAAAGAGCCAACAAACCTCTCGCACTCATGATGTGTATTGCTAAGTAACGACGTACTTTATCAAAAGGCAGGCGATTTTCAAATCGGGCTAATCTGTGAAGATCCGTGTAATTCTGTGACTAAACTGTGTGGGCATCGCGGGCGAGCATGGCAGCGCCGATTGGAGCGCCATCCAGACCAAGCTTTGCGGCCACGATCTCGGTGGCTTCGAAGCATGGTTGAAAGGCCCTGCGTTTTACTTCCTGGATGATTGGGTTGAGGATTAGTGTGCCGGCATCCATCACGCCGCCGCCGAGCACGATACGTTCGATATTCAACAGGTTAATCACGCTCGCGACGCCGGTGCCGATGTATTTTCCAGTACGTTCGATCATCATCAGCGCAAAATCGTCGCCTTCGTTTGCCTGGTGGGCTACGTCTTCAGCGGTGAACGATTTGTTTAATGCGAGCCGCGACAGCGACGAAGTCCCGTCGCGATTGAGACGTTCGCGCGCGCGACGCACGATACTGGGCGCTGACGCCACGGTTTCCAAACAACCGGTGTTGCCGCAAACGCATTCGAGTCCTTCGGCGTCGATAGTGATGTGACCGACTTCACCGGCGAAACCTGAAGCTCCGGTCCAGAGCTTACCGTCGAGAATGATCGCGCCGCCGATACCGTTTCCGATCATCATGTAAAAGAGATTGCGGGCGCCTCGGCCGGCGCCGACTTTGTACTCGCCGTAAGCGGCGGCGTTCGCGTCGTTCTCAATCTCAACTCGCAAACCCGTGGCCCGCGTCAGTTCGCCATGAAGATCCTCGACAATAGTGGTTGAAAAATCGCGTGGCGCTACCACTCGATCGGTCTGTCGATTCACCAGACCCGGAATCGCGACTCCGATCGCGGAGACTTGCAACCCGCTGGACTGCAGCTCCTGGACCATCTCGGCCAACTGCGGAATCAGTGTCTTGGGAGCGATCTCCCTGACCTTTGTCTCGCCAACCAATCCGTTCTCGTTGACCAGGGCGGCGCGCGCGCGGGTACCCGAAACACTAATGCCGATGAAGTTTGTTTGCGGAGTGGTCATGGTAACAAGCTCGGTCTGGGCTGGAGAAGCTGCGTGGACGAAGAATAGTCGAGGGTTCGGGGGCTGTCAAACAGCAGGGTGAGGGAGTAGAATCGCCTGGAAGAATAAGTCCTATAGGACCTATAGGTCATATACATGCAGATTCGCACCATACTTCTACCCACCGATTTCAGCGAGTGCGGAAACTATGCTCTCTCCTATGCCGCGTCGTTGGCGCGTACATTCAAGGCTTCAATCATCTGCATAAACGTGATCGAGCCGATCGTACCCACAGTCGGTTACTCCGGAATGACCGAACCCCTGCCCATCGCCGATATTACCGAACAACTCGAAGATTCCGCCGAGCGTGAACTGCCGAAACTTGCCGAATGTGACGAGTGTGCCGGGCTCGATGTTGAAGAGCTGGTCGTCCATGGCGAAGCGGCTTCGGAAATTGTTCGCGTAGCGAAGGAACGTGACGCTGATTTGATCGTAATTTCTTCGCACGGCCGGACGGGCCTTGGACGGATCATCTTTGGTTCCACGGCAGAGTCGGTCGTGCGGCACGCGTCGTGCCCCGTGCTGGTAGTGAAGCCCCCGCAGGAAGAAAAATTGAACAGTAGTCAACAGTGAGCCCTCCAGTTTATTCTGTCAGCCGCCAATGGCTTGTTTCCCAGCTTGATAGTGCGGAGTTTTTATAGTCTGGTTGTCTTCATGCACTTCGAGTTTCTCAACGATCTGCTATTTCAGTACGGGCTTTACGCGGTTTTCATTCTCGTCATGTTGGAGGGAGATATCACGCTCCTTATGGCGGGAGTGCTCGCGCACAGCGGGTTTTTTGGCGAGTACAGCTTTGCGCAGGTATTAATCTGGGGAACTTTGGGCGGGTGTCTCAGCGATAACCTCGCCTATTTTGGTGGTCGTGGATTCCATGAGGGTGTCCGGAAGTTTCGTTTCTATAGAGCCGCACAGCCAAGGCTGGAGCGGTTGACGAAAAAGTTTGGTCCACTTTCAATCTTTCTCTCGAAATATATTTACGGGCTGCGTTGGGCTGCGTGTGTGTTTTACGGGGTTGGGCGCATGCCGTATCTGCGTTTCCTGGTGCTTTCGTTTGCGAGTTGCTTCCTGTGGGTTTTCATACTATCGGGCGCCGGGTATTTCTTTAGCGGCGCGGTGATGGGACTGATTGGTGACTTCCAGCGAGTCGGAAAAGTGCTGCTGGTGATCGTGCTGGTCGGAATCGCTGCGTTTTACCTCACCGAGAGATTCTGGCTTTCACCCAAGGTTGAAGAAGCGAATCCGGAACGACTTCAGGAACTCGAACACGCCGCCACTGAGAAGCTCCATGATCTGAAAGAGGAGATTCAGGAGCACATCCCGTTCAAACACCAGCGACGGAGCGACCAGAAAAAGCCGGAAGGTGAATCAGCCACGGACGAACAGTGATGATTTGCAAAGCGCTAAGCGAAATTGTTAATTTGCGACACCAATGATAATCGAATCTTCTGCACCCCCTCGTGTCGACCTTGCCGGGGGCACCATTGACATCTGGCCTCTTTACCTTTTTCATCCCGGCGCCACCACTGTCAATTTTGCACTTTCTCTTCGTGCTAGTTGCCGCATCGAGACGCGGGACGATGGGCGCATAATTCTCGAGTCACGCGATCGCCAAGTCTCCTTCGAGACCACGTTGTCCGCAATCGAAGATCTGCTGTTCGAGGAACGTCTCGAGCTCGTTTCAAAGCTGGTCCACTTTTTCAAACCAACAACGGGTTTTCATCTCATTGCGGAAGCCAATGTGCCTGCCGGTGCGGGTTTGGGAGGTTCTTCCGCGCTCGCGATCGCGTGTATTGGAGCTTTGAATCAATTGGTTGGTAATCGTTACGAGGAACGAAAGTTTGTGACGATCGCCGCGAATGTCGAATCGACTGTGATCAAGGTGCCGGCTGGTTTTCAGGATTACTACCCGCCGCTGCATGGTTCGGTTTCGTGCGTGCATTTTCGGGCCGATGGAATCCAGAGGGAAGCGCTGGACGTAAACACGGAAGAGCTGGAGCGAAGGATCGCGATTTGTTACACAGGCGAACCGCGTCTTTCCGGAATCAATAACTGGGAGATTTACAAGCGCCACATTGACGGCGATGCGGAGTTGTTTGAGCTGTTCGAGGGTATTCGCGATTCCGCGCGCAATATGCGTGAAGCGCTGTTGGCGGACGATTGGGACAAAGTTGCGACGGTCATGAAGAATGCCTATCCCAACCGCAAACGCCTGGCGCCGACGATCACCACGCCGCAGATGGATATGCTGGTTGAAAAAGCGCTGGCCAATGGCGCTGAGGCTGCGAAAGTGTGTGGCGCGGGTGGTGGTGGTTGTATCGCGTTTCTGTGTGCCGCAGGCCGGCGCGCGGATGTAGAAGCCGCACTTGCAGCCGAGGAAGGCGCGGAAGTTCTCGACTGGAAATTAGCCCGGGAAGGGCTAATGGTTACAGAAAAGTAGCCGCGGATTTACACGGATAAAAATCCGGATTTTATCTGTGTTTATCTGCGGCTAAAGTTAATCTAACCGCCTTCAGCGCGTTGTTTAGCTGCGGCAGCAACGGCTGCGAGGCGAGCTACTTTTTGCTGGAAGGTTTCGCCCGGAACCGGACCTGTATCGACCACGCCACAATAAGTTCCACGCTTCATTAATGTCCGATCAGCATTGCCCGTCGGTTTGTGTGCTGGAGTTGATGCAGGAGCGGCTGCTGGTGGTGGTACTTCCTGATCGGGCGCGAGCGTGGTCAACACTTCAGGGACTTCAGGCACTTCGGCAACCGGAGCTGGTGCTGGTTCACTAACCCCGCCTTCTTCAGCACGTTGTTTCGCGCCCGCGGAGACAGCTTTCAGTCGTGCCACCTTTTGTTCAAAAGTCTCACCGGGAACGGGCCCGGTATCTTTCACCCCGGCATACGTTGAGCGCCGGAAAAGTTGGCGATTGGGTTGCGCTCCGGCCTTGTGTTCACCAGCCGGTTTCGGTGCTGCTGGCGCCGCGGGTTTCGCGGCTGCGGGTGCTGCTGCTTTTGGTGCTGCTGCGGGTGCAGCGGCTTTTGCGGGTGCGGGCTTCGCGGCGTGACCATGATCGCCCGCAGCTGTTTCCACCATTACGAAGACGCCACGCGCTTCGTCTTTCTTGATTACCGGCAGCGTGCCTCCAGCTGCCTGTAGTAACGCCTGCAACTCCGCTTCAACAAACCGGTGCTGCTTATTCGGATCGCGCACGTGACCCAGCGGCGGACCCATGTAGAGCGTGCCGCACGTCTGACACTTGGAAAGTACATCATCACCACGCAAATGAATCTCGGAAGGCTCGCCTGCCGTTCGCAACTGCTTCAAGTGACCGTTGCAGAGTTTTCCCTTTTCGTTTTTCTCGTTGCAAACGGTCTGTGCATTCGTGATCCGCTTCGGGACAGCGATGGTCTCGGTTGCTGACATGTTGCTGCGCATTGTAGCTCAATCCGTGTTATCTGTGTTATCCGTGGCTGGTTTTCAGAATCTCATCAGCAAAATCTGGCGCCTCCTGCCGGCACGCATGCGTCGCTGGAGCATGCGTCTCACGCACGCGCGTTTCACCGTCACTGCGGGCGGGCTCATCTTCAACGACGCGGGTGAGATCCTGCTCCTGAAACACAGGTTTCGCGCCGGCAGTGGTTGGGGTTTGCCCGGCGGGTTTATCGAAGCCGGTGAACAGCCAATCGACGCACTGCGACGCGAGCTGTGCGAAGAGATTGGTTTAGAGCTGAAAGACATTGAGATCTTCGGAGTTCGTTCGTTCAAAAAACCTCGGCAAGTTGAGGTGCTGTTTCGCTGTCGCGCCAACGCGTCAGTGACGCCGCGCACGATAGAGGTCGAGCGTGCGGAGTGGTTTTCTTTGCAGTCTTTACCCGACGGCTTGCCGCGCGATCAGCGATTGATAGTAGAACGTGCTGCGAAAACTGAGTAATTGATGTATGCTGCGCCAAACAAAAAACAGGAGAAGCGCATGGTCGAGCTGATTCCATCCGAAGATGCGGTGATGCAGATCCTGAAACGCACTGGAGCGTTTCGTGAAGGCCATTTTGTTTATCCGAACGGCAAGCACTCGCCACACTATTTTCAAATGCCGCTGGCTTTCCGTTATTACGACACGGCTCGCGTGCTGGCTGTTGCGCTGAGTCGTAAGTTCCGGCTCGAGAAGGACATCTCCAGCCAACTGCCTAAAGTTTCCGTGATCAGTCCGAGTTCAGGCGGAATCCCGGTCGCCTTCGGCGTGCGCGACGCGCTCAACGCGGAACAGATCTACTGGGCCGAACAGGAATCGGGTAAGCGCATGTTTCGGCAGTACGTGAACCAGGGCGAAATCAATCCCTGCATCATCGTCGACGACATCATCCGTAGCGGCAACGCGATTGATGAGACCGTCGAGCTCGTGAGATCGCTCGGTGCGCGTATCATCGGTTGCGGCGCTATCGTGAAGTTTGATATGGCGCCTGACGAAATCGAAGGCGGCCCGGTAAAGTCACTGATTAATTTTGATGTACGGATGTACGAAAGCGATCAGGACTGTTCGGAATGTAAGGCCGGCGTAAAACCCGAACAGGTCCGTTTCTAAGATAAATTTAGCCGCAGATGAACGCGGAAAAACGCGGATCAGAATCTGCGTTTACCCGCGTTCATCTGTGGCTTAAATTTCGTGGCGGTTCGCGAGCGCTTTGTCCATGGTGACCTCGTCGACGTATTCAAGATCACTTCCAACCGGCATTCCCATTGCAATTCGTGTTACTCGGATTCCGAGGGGTTTCAATAAGCGACTGATGTAGCTTGCTGTGGCCTCGCCCTCCGTGGTCGGATTAGTGGCAAGAATCACTTCTCTTACCGCCACGCCATCATTGTTCTCCGGCTTAAGTCGTGGCAGAAGATTCGCTAACTGCAACTCGCTTGGTCCAATGTGACGGATCGGCGAAAGACTCCCGTGCAACACGTGGTAAACGCCTTTAAAGCTGCGCGTCTTCTCCACCGCCACCAGGCTGTGAGGCTCTTCAACAACGCAGATCACGGAATGATCGCGGCTAGTCGAAGCGCAGAAGCGACACGGATTCACCTCTGTGAGATTGTTACAAACCGAACAGAGCACAATCTTTTGTTTCACTTCGCGCAGCGCTCCAATCAGCCGTTCAAGGTCGGCCTCAGGCGCACGCATGATGTGAAAAGCCAGACGCTGTGCTGACTTGTGACCAATACTCGGCAGGCGCTTTAGTTCGTCAATGAGTTTGGTGACGGGTTCGGCGTACTCCAGCATAGCAGTAATCGTGACGCTCCCCGGCACAAGGCCGGGGCATCATTGTATTAGAACTAACCGAAGAGATTTCCCAGACCCGGCGGCAGCATTCCACCCACCTTGCCCTTCATCGCTTCATCCACTTTGCGATTGGCTTCGTTTACCGCTGCCAGGATCATGTCCTGAAGCATTTCGACGTCGCCGTCTTTCACAGCTTCCGGATCGATCTTCAAAGCCACGACTTCATGATTGCCTTTCATCTGCACCGTGACGACACCGCCACCGGCTGAAGCATCAACGCGCAGCTCGTCCATCTCCTTCTGCATCTTCTGCTGCATCGACTGCGCCTGCTTCATGATCGCTTCCATATTGAATCCGCCCGGGAATTTCATCACTGACACCTCACGAGAAAAGTTTGAGTCATCCTAGCGGTCGGTGTAATCTGCGTCAATCTGTGCCCCTCTCATGAACGATATGGAACAACAAATCGATCGCACTCTCGAGGCGCGCATCAAGCTTTACTACGATCTGCGGCCGGGAACGACTGCGCCCGCGCCTTTGTTGATCGCGCTTCACGGTTATGGCGCCAGCAAGCGACAGATGATGCGTGAAGCGCAACTGCTCGCGCCGAAAACGTTCGCTATCGCATCGTTACAAGGCTTTCACCAGCACATCAGAGAGCCGTGGGAAACCGGCGGGCCCCTGCGATTCGGCTTTGGCTGGCTAACAAACTTTCGCAGCGAAGAATCGGTTACGATCCATCATCGCGCGCTAATCGACCTGATCAAAATTCTTACTGCTGAAGGCGTCGCAGATCCGTCGCGCGTATTTCTGCTCGGGTTCTCGCAGTCGTGCGCGCTCAATTATCGTTTTGCTTTTACGCATCCGGAGACGTTGCGCGGCGTGATTGGCATCTGCGGCGGCCTCCCGGGCGACTGGGAAACAAGCACGACGTATCGTCAGTCGCAGATCGACGTGTTGCACCTCGCTGGAACGCGCGACGAGTTTTACTCACCTGAGCGTGTGCAGGACTACGAAAAGCAATTGCAAACTCGAGCGCGCTCCGTCGTGTTCAAGAGTTATGACGCGGGGCACGAAATTATTCGCGAAATGCGACCTGATGTGGTCCAATGGTTGACTCGCGCCGCCGATGAAAACTGATACCACACCGCCTGCAAGCGTCGCCGACATCGAGCGTGATGTCGAAGCGCGCAGCGCCGTCCTCAAAAAAGAACTCGGCCTCTTCGATCTGGTGCTGACGCAGGTTGTGTTCGTCGTTGGAACATTCTGGGTAGGTTGGGCTGCCAAGATCGGTCATGAGCAAAACGTATTCTGGATTCTCGCCATCGTTACGTTCTACCTTCCGCTTGCTGCCGCAGTGATTTTTCTGGTTCGCCTGATGCCCCTCGAGGGTGGTCTTTATCAATGGTCCAAGCTGGCTTTCAACGACTTTGTCGCTTTCATGGTCGGATGGAACCTTTGGGTCTTTGCCATATCTATTCTGGCCGGCACCGGATTGGTGGTAACCACAAGCATCTCTTATGCGATTGGGCCATCGGCAGAGTGGTTAAGAGGCAGTTCGAAGCTAATCATACTGATCAGCATTATTTTGGTTTCGGCAATGGTGATAGCTGCAACGCGTGGGCTGGCTCTCGGCAAGTGGGTACACAATGTCGGTGGGCTGGTCCATATGACTACCTTCGCTATCCTGATCCTGCTGCCACTCGTCGCCATTTCGCAGGTACTACCCGGAGAGTACCAGCCTTTTGCCCTTCAGTTTCCCACCTTCTCTGCTTACAACATCAACGTCGCGAGCAAACTCGCACTCGGTGGTCTCACCGGCTTTGAATACATCGCAATTCTGGCGGGAGAAACACGCGCGCCCGGGCGGAACATTGGACGTTCCGTAGTGATCTCAACGCCCATCATCGCGTTGATGTTCATCCTCGGAACCAGTTCGGTGCTGGCGTTTGTTCCGCGCGATCGAATTGACGTGATTGGACCAATCCCGCAGGTCCTTTCGATCGGATTTCAATCCGTGGGATGGGTTGGCACAATCGGCTCCATCGCTATTCTCGGCATCACCGTCAGGACAATAGCGCTCATGAGTATTTACTTCGCGGGCAACACGCGTCTGCCGATGGTCGCCGGCTGGGATCGATTGTTACCAGCGTGGTTTAGCCGGTTGCATCCGAAGTACAAAACGCCAATCAACTCGATTCTCTTTGTGGGCGCGGTAACGTTGGTCCTTGGTGTGCTTAGCCTTGCGGGAGTGCACGCGCAGGAAGCGTTTCAACTGATCGACAATGCCGGCGGGGTTTTCTACGCGCTTACGTACCTGGTGCTGTTTGCGATACCGCTGTTTGGGATGAAGGCGCTTGACGTTAAAGCGCCGTGGTGGCTCAAGATCGCCTGTGCGTCTGGCTTCATAGTTACTCTGATATATATCCGGTTTGCGATAGTTCCGATTACCGAGGTTGGAAGCGCACTGTCGTTTGCGTTGAAGGTAATCGGCACGGTCCTGATTGCGAATGCGGTCGGTGTCGCGATTTATGTCCTCCGAAAACGAAAGTAAGTCGTTAGCGATCGTTAACTGTTCGCAAGTTGTGACGCTGGCTGGACCAGCACGGCCGCGTGTCGGTGCGGAACTGCGCGAACTCGGCATTGTCGCGCGCGGCGGATTATTCGTTCGTGATGGATTAATTGAGAGAGTTGGGACCGGGATAGAAGAACTAATCGACGCGAATACGATAGTGGTCGATGCTGGTGGTCGTGTGGTCCTGCCGGGTTTTGTCGACGCACATACGCATCCGGTCTTTGCTGGAACACGTGTCGATGAGTTTGAAGAACGCAGCCGGGGAGCGACGTACCAGGAGATTGCTGCGCGTGGCGGTGGGATTCAGTCGACAGTCAATCGAACGCGTGCGAGCAGTCTCGACGAATTGATTGCGACCGGCAGGCACTATGCTGAGTGGTTCTTACGTGGGGGCACTACGACGGTCGAAGCGAAGTCGGGTTATGGATTGTCGCTGGAGGATGAGATCAAGATTCTGCGAGCGATCCGGCAGTTGGATCGTAAGTCGCCGCTGCGCTACGTGCCGACGTTTCTCGGTGCGCACAGCATTCCGCCGGAGTACAAATCGCGACGTGATGAGTACGTTTCATTAATCGTTGAAGAGATGTTGCCGCGAGTCGCGCAAGAGAAACTGGCTGAGTACTGTGATGTGTTTTGTGAGGAGAAAGTATTTACCACTGACGAATCGTGGAAGATCCTTTCCGCAGCTCGTTGTCACGGGCTTGGGTTGCGGATGCACGCCGATCAGCTCTCGCTGTCGGGCGGCGCAAAACTGGCTGCGGAACTAGGTACTGTCACCGCGGATCATCTCGAACATACAGACGAAGAAGGAATTGCAGCGTTGAAGGGCGCCGGCGTTCAGCCTGTATTGTTACCAGGTTCCGTGTATGCGCTCGGATCGTCGCGCTATCCCGCCGCGCGCGAGATGATCGATGCTGGTCTCGCAGTTGTGCTGGCAACGGATTTCAATCCCGGTTCTTCGCCGACGCCCTCGATGGCAATGATCCTCTCGCTGGCTGCAACGCACATGAAGATGACGCCCGCGGAAGCAATTACGGCAGTCACGATCAACGCCGCGTACAGTTTGAATCGCGGCGATCAAATCGGTTCACTGCAGCCCGGCAAGATCGCCGACTGCGTGATTCACGATGCGGCTGACTATCGCGAGCTTGCGTACTTCTTCGGCATCCAACACGCATGGCAAGTTTTTTCTCAAGGTAAATTGAGCCACGGATAGACGGATAAAATCCGGATTGCAATCCGTTGAATCCATGTTATTATTCCCGCAACACTGGAAAGGAGGTGATTCTAAAATATATGAGTTCTAATCACAGTGAGGTGGCTGCGGCCTGACCTCTGAACCAGCTAACTCGTTAGGATTCTGGTTCGGTAGTCTTACTGCATAGTGCTCCTCCTTTCTGGAAGCTGCACACAGTCAGCCTTAGGCCAATCCCAACAGTTCACCGAAGCCGTCCATGATCGAAGGTCGTGGACGGCTTTCTATTTATTACCCCTTATCCGCGTCCATCCGTGTTCATCTGCGGCTAAAAACTTACTATGGTGTGGGCGAAGGTGTGGGTCGTTCTGACGGTGGAATAACCGCGGGGTTTGGGTTGTCGGGCGACGAGTGTAAGTGAATCGCTTTCCACGCGTTACCGATGCGCTTGAACACGAGCGTCATGCGTCCCGAAACAGTTTCCGGCGCGCCTTTGTAGGTCTGCGATTGCGTCCACAGGCAGGTAACAATGGCGCCGGTGGTGCCCATCATCGTAATTGAAACGTCACGCGTGTCGAGCTTCACGTCTTTGATCTCCGGATACGAGCTCTCGCGGTTCTTGCGCACCTGTTCCCAACTCTTCGTGACGGTGCCGTTGTAGTTGAAGAGATTGAGCTGCGGATTGTTCCAGTAGACCGCCATTACTTCCTTCACATTCGCGTGCCTGATCCCATCGAGCAAGTTGTTAAAAGCCGCCAGCACGCCTTCCGAACCGGGCGCCTGTTGCGCTGCGGGCGCCGCCGATTTCTTCGGTGCTGGCGCAGCAGGTTTTTCTGTATCGGTCGGTGCCGGTTTGGAGCTATTGGCGTTCGTCGTTCGTTGACGGTCGGGCGTCGTCGGTGCCGGTGAGTTTGTATTCTGAGCAACAGCCACGCCACACGTTAAAATAAGCATCAGAATAAAACGCATCATTAATCTCCTTACATATTCCACGGCACGCCGCTTCTCAATCTTTGCACCGAAGCGTCACGGCCAAACACATCGAAGATCTCAAACATTGATGGACCAACAGCCTGGCCCGTAAGCATCGTGCGCGCTCCGTTGATCAGCAAGCCAGCCTTAACACCCGCCTCGTCCGCAAATTCGCGCAACGCTGCTTCGGCAGTCTCGACGTTGAACGGCTCAACCGTTTCGAGCTTGTCTGCGAGTCCATTCAACAACTCACGCAGACGCGGCTCTTTGCGCAGGTTTTTGTTAACTGCCGCCTCGTCAAAATCAAAGTCATCGGAAAAGTACGCGCGACCCTGTCCCGAAAAGTCTTTCAGGGTGAAATAGCGCTGCCGGATCAGATCGACTGTCTTGCGCAGCCATTCACGCTCTTCGTCATCATACTCCTCGCGCCAGAGTTTGTTTGCACGAAGTTCGTCTTTGAGCATCGGCAACAACTCGTCGAGCGGCATGGTGCGAATATATTCCGCGTTCATCCAGAGCGCCTTGTCGTCGGTCCAGCGGCGCGGGTCGTGCTCCTGGAAGTTGAAGATCGCATTCGCGCGACCGATCCCTTCGAGAGAGAAGTACTTCACCAGCTCCTCTTTGCTGAGCACCTCTTTTCCTTCGGGTGGCGACCAGCCAAGCAGCGCAAGAAAGTTACGAAAAGCCGCCGGCACGAAACCACGATCGCGATAAGTCGTCAATGAAACGACCTCGCCGTGTTTGCGTTTCGAAAGCTTGCCTTTGTTGGGAGCAAGTATCAGCGGCAGATGCGCAAACTCCGGCACAGGCGCACCCAGCGCCTCGTACAGCAACACCTGTTTGTGAGTGTTCGTGAGATGGTCCTGGCCGCGAATGACGTGCGTGATGCCCATCGAGATGTCGTCGATCACGACTGACAAGTTATAAAGCGGATGACCACCTTCGGAACGAAGCAGCACGAGGTCTTCGATCTCCGCGTAACTACGCTCCTGTGGTCCATAAACGATGTCGTCAAACCTTGTCTGGCCATCGTGTGGCACCTTCAAACGGATAGCGAACGGCTCTCCCGCGGCAGCGCGACGATCCGATTCTTCTTTTGACAGGTCGCGATACGGATTGCTGTGCAGGTCCACACCTTCGAGTTCCTGGGCGCGAGCGCGCTCGGCGATGTTCTGCTTGACGTCTTTGTCGTCGCGCTGCTGTTTCGGAGTGAAGTCGCGATACGCTTTGCCTTCTTCGACGAGTCGCTCCGCCGCGGCTCGGTGCTGCGGCGCATTATCAGACTGGAAAACGAGATCTTCGTCGTAATCGAGTCCGAGCCACTCGAGTCCTTCGATGATCGAGCGCGTCGACTCATCGGTCGAGCGCTGGAGATCGGTGTCTTCAATGCGGAGCAGGAACTTGCCGCCAGTCTTACGCGCGAAAAGCCAGTTGAAGAGAGCGGAACGGGCGGCGCCAATGTGCAGGTAGCCAGTCGGGGACGGTGCGAAGCGGACGCGAACAGACATAAGCCTCAAAAAGTTTACAGCCACAAAAAAGCACAAAAGTCACAAAAGATCTAGCGCGGTCGTTTGTGCCTATGTGCTTGTTTGTGGCTTGCAGATTTTCTGGCGGAGATGACAGGATTCGAACCTGTGAAGGGCTTTTGACCCTTAACGGTTTAGCAAACCGCCGCCTTCAGCCACTCGGCCACATCTCCGTGCCGTAATCAGGCGAAACCCAATTCTAGCCACGGATTCGACAGATGTAAACCGGATCACACAGATCAATCCGACATCATCCGCGAAATCTGCGGTTAAAGTTTTAGTACAATGCGGTCGTGCCTGAATTCTCTCTATCGCGCCGGCAGTTTCTGGCGGCACCGCTGATTGCGGTTTCAGCAACGGCCGCGTACGCACGCCTCATCGAGCCTTACGCCTATTGGATTTCCGAAACAGACATTTTCATTCGCGATCTGCCGGAACGCTTCGAAGGCTTTCGCATGACTCAGCTCACGGACATTCATCACAGCCGCATTCTGGGTCTGCGCGAAGTGCGACGCGTGGTCAGCCTCGCCCAACAAACGAAGCCCGACATGTTTGTGCTCACCGGCGACTACAGCACTACGTACCGTCGTTACGTCGAACCTTGTGCTGAAGCACTATCCGAACTGAGCGCGCCCGAGGGCGTTTGGGCCGTGCTGGGGAATCACGATCATTACACCGATCCGGAACTGACCACACGAGCCCTGCAAGGCCATCACATCGCGGTGCTCAATAACGCTCACACCACAATTCGTCGCGGTCCTGATTCCCTTCAGCTATCCGGAATCGACGACTGGTCGTGGAACGCCACAAACTGGGACCGCGCCTTCTCAGGTCTAAACGCAAAGACACCCACCATCCTGCTTTCGCACCAGCCGGCAGTGCTCGACCTCGAACAGAGCAACAAAGTCGCACTGATCCTGAGCGGTCACACGCACGGCGGACAGATCAAGCTTCCGTTTCTCGGCGCGCCCGCGCGTTTCGCCACCCAGGATCTCAAATACGCCCGGGGCCTGTTTCGACGTGGCGATACACAGCTCTACGTTTCGAGCGGCACAGGCGTAATCGGCTTACCGGTCCGTTTTGGCGTGCGTCCCGAGATCGCGGTGCTGCGCTTACAACGCGCTTAGATTTCTGTTGACAAGAAACAAGGCGGCAGAGTACTTTGTGCCGTAGAGTACCGGCGGAAGTTGCCGTACATAGCAAAAGCCGACGATTGGAGTACAATGCCGCTACGATGACGCTTCTTGAGAGTATTAACTCACCAGCCGACTTACGCGCTCTTCAACCCGACCAATTACGAACTGTTGCCGACGAGATTCGCACTTACATCCTGGAAACGATGTCCCGCGTGGGCGGCCATACAGGCGCGTCGCTCGGCGCCGTCGAGCTGGCAGTCGCGCTGCACTATGCCTTCGACACGCCGCGTGATCGACTGGTCTGGGATGTCGGACACCAGGCCTACGCGCACAAGATCCTGACCGGCCGGCGTGAGTTACTCCCGACGATCAAGTCGTACGGCGGCATCAGCGGCTTCCTGCGACGAGACGAATCGGAATACGACACGTTCGGCGCCGGACACGCTTCGACCTCTCTCTCCGCCGCGCTCGGCATGGCGATCGCGCGTGACCGAAAAGGCGAAGACCATCACGTGGTGGCGTTAATCGGCGACGCTTCACTGGCGGGCGGCATGGCGATGGAAGCGATCAACCAGGCGGGACACTTGAAGAGCCGTCTGATCGTCGTGCTCAACGACAACGAGATGTCGATCGCGCCCGCGGTGGGCGCGTTGACTGGTTATCTCAACCGCATTCGCGGCGCTCACGGTTATCATCGCTTTAAAGACGAAGTTGAAGAGAAGCTGTTGGCGATACCGTCGGTAGGTGAACGACTACATCACGCCGCCAAGACGGTGAAAGACGTGATCGCAGCGGCCGTGTTGCCCGGCGCGCTCGTCAGCGAACTTGGTTTCAAATACATCGGATACGTTGACGGTCACAATCCACGCGCACTCGTCGCGGCGTTCAACGAAGCGAAGCACATCAAGGACGGCCCCGTAATCGTTCACGCGCTGACGACGAAGGGCAAAGGCTTTCCGCAAACTGAGCCTGATTATTATCGCTGGCACGCCACCGGTCCATTCGATCTCGCCACCGGAACGCCGCACAAGAGCTCGTCCAAGACGCCAACTTACACGAAGGTATTTGGCGATACGCTGGCCCATCTCATGGAGAAGAATCCGAAGGTCGTGGCGCTGACTGCCGCGATGCCGGATGGCACAGGCGTTTGTACCGCGCTCGAGAGATTTCCGGATCGCTCTTTTGACGTCGGCATCGCCGAGCAACACTGCGTTACGTTCGCAGCCGGTATGTCTTGTGAAGGACTGATACCCGTTTGCGCGATCTATTCGACGTTTCTCCAACGCGGCTTTGATCAAGTGATACACGACGTTTGTATTCAGGATCTGAACGTTAAGTTCTGTCTTGATCGCGGCGGGATTGCCGGCGGCGATGGTCAAACTCATCACGGCCTCCTCGACATCGCCTATCTTCGCTCGGTGCCGAACATAGTTTTGATGGCGCCGAAAGACGAAGGCGAGATGCGCGACATGTTGTTTACGATGATCGAGCACACTGGCCCGGCGGCAATGCGTTATCCGCGCGGTAACGGCGTCGGAGCTCCGATCGATCGCGAGCCGGAGCTACTCGAGATCGGCAAGGGTGAAATATTGCGTGATGGTGGCGAGGTCGCGATTGTCGCGTACGGCGCGATGGTCCATCCTTCGCTCGAAGCCGCCGAACGGCTCGCGAAGGATCGAATCGAGACCACTGTCGTGAATGCGAGATTCGTGAAGCCACTCGATACGCCGTTGTTGCTGGCGCTCGCCCGGACGAAACGGTTGATCGTCACGGTTGAAGAAGCTTATCTGGCCGCCGGTTTTGGATCGGCTGTGATGGAGCTGCT
>JAICQI010000756.1 GCA_025937955.1 Pyrinomonadaceae bacterium | reverse complement strand
TATCCCGTGGATATCGTCGCTGTGCGACACGAGTTCTTCACCGAGCAACGGCCCGGAAAGCGTTTTGAAGACTTTCTCAAGGAGCGCATGAAGGGTCGCTCGCCCATCAACGCGCGACTGGACAAGCAGGGACAGGGAGCGGTGACGCTTGCGCCGGGCAGTTGGTGGCTGCACGCCACACTCTCCGGCGACGAACAGCTCGAGTGGCGTTTACCGGTGACCGTCACGGGATCGAAACAGGTGATCGAGCTCACGCCAAAGAACGCGTACACGAGAAGCAGGTCTTTTTAGCCAGATGAACGCGGATAAAACACGGATCTGAAATGCTCGCCCTCCGCGTCAATAAGAAACGTCTTTCAATTAAAAACATCCAGAAGCCGGATCGCGCTGATGAAGCGCTCGTGCGTGTGTTGTTGTCAGGCATTTGCAACACCGATCTCGAGATCGCGCGTGGCTATGCAGGTTTTAAAGGAACGATCGGGCACGAGTTTGTTGGTGTCGTCGAAGAGAGTACTGACCGCTCGCTTGCCGGTCGTCGCGTGGTCGGTGAGATCAATGCAGGTTGCGGTAAGTGCGATCTGTGCCGCGCGGGCGATTCGCGACATTGCGCTTCACGCACCGTGCTCGGCATTGTCGGGCGTGATGGTGCGCATGCAGAGTTTCTGCAACTTCCCGTTGAAAATCTCTTGCTCGTTCCCGATAAAATTCCCGACGAGCACGCAGTCTTCACCGAACCTCTCGCCGCCGCGTGCGGCATCCTCGAGCGCGTACAGATCGACGCTTCCGATCGTGTTGCTGTCATTGGCGACGGCAAACTCGGTTTACTTTGCGCGCAAGTCGTCGCGCTCTCCGGGGCTGATATGCTCCTCGTTGGAAAGCATTCCTCCAAGTTGCGCATCGCCGAAAGACGCGGCATCGAAACCGCAACTCCTCGACAGGCTGCCAAACGCAAGCGGCAATTTGATGTGGTGGTCGAAGCGTCGGGGGCCGCAACCGGATTCGGCCTGGCTCTCGATCTCCTCCGTCCCAGAGGTCAACTGGTTCTGAAGTCGACGTTCCACGGAAAAACAGAACTCGACGCTGCACGGATCGTGGTTGATGAAGTTTCAATCGTCGGTTCGCGCTGCGGGCGCTTCACCCCCGCCCTCGATCTGTTGAATAAAGCCGCGCTTGATGTCGACAGCCTGATCAGCGAAGAGTATCCGCTCTCGAACGGCCTCCATGCGATGCGCCGTGCCGGCACTCGCGGAGTGCTGAAAGTCCTCCTGCGCCCTTAATTCGGCGAGCGGGGCGCAAGCCCCCTCTCTTCCTGACTTGTTCTTTGCTCAAGACGCCCAAAAACAAACGGGCCTTAAAAAGAACAAGTCAGGAAGAGGGGCTTGCCCCCGCACACCGCAGAATTCGCCCCGCCATAGCAAATAAAAAACCCTTTCGCTATACTCTAGCCCTTTCTCCGGGGCTCCGATTTTTTGTCCAGAAGGCGGTGAAACATGTTTGACCTTTCCAGGAACAACACGACGGAACACGAACGGACGATTCTGCGCAAGCTGCGCGTTTGGATTGCAGCGCTCGCAGTGGCCTGTTTGGTGACCGGCATCGACATTGGCGCAATGCTGTCAGGCCGGCCCACGATAGCCCAGCCGGACATGCAGATCGCGCGTGCGCCTGAAGCGCTGTCGGCATCATTTGCCGAGATTGCGCGTCGCGTTGAGCCTGCCGTCGTCAACATCGAAACCACCCAGGTGCAAGCCGAGGTGAGCGAGAAAGACGTGGACAAGGAAGACCAGTCAACCAATCCGCTGCTGGACATGTTTCGCCCGCGCCGCCGGGCCCCATCTCACGGCGTTGGCAGCGGTTTCATCGTTAGCCCCAACGGTCACATTCTGACTAACTACCACGTGATCGAAGACGCCGCGCGAATCATTGTCGGGCTGCAATCCGGCGAGAAGTATCGCGGCAAGGTGGTCGGCTTCGATTCCGAAACGGACGTCGCCGTGATCAAGATTGAAGCGTCGAAAGATCTGCCGACGGTTACACTCGGCGATTCGAACGCCGCGCAGGTTGGCGACTGGGTGCTCGCAATGGGTTCGCCGTTCGGTCTCGACCAGACGGTCACCGCCGGCATCATCTCCAAGAAAGAACGCGAGAGCCCGTTCTTCACGCCCTTCCAGCGTTTTCTCCAAACTGACGCAGCCATTAATCGTGGCAACAGTGGTGGACCACTCGTCAACATGCGTGGCGAAGTGATAGGCATGAACTCGCAGATCGCAACCTCCACCGGTGATTACAACGGTATCGGGTTCGCGCTGCCGGCAAATGAAACCAACTTCGTTTACAAACAGTTGGTCGCGCAAGGAAAAGTGAAGCGTGGTTATCTCGGCATAACCCTTGATTCAGTGCACGACGAGTTCGCAAAAGTTTATGGTCTTTCGGAAACAAGGGGAGCAATCATCACTTCGGTCACGGAGAAGGAAAACGGTGAAGTAACTCCGGCCTCGAAAGTAGGTCTGCAAGCAAGCGACATCATCGTCGAGTTCGAAGGCGCTGCGGTGGTGAATGCGCAGGATCTGATTCAGCGCGTCGCCAGCACGCCGGTGGGCCAACAGGTCTCGCTTTCTTTCCTGCGCGACATGAATGGCAAGCTCGAGAAGAAAACTGTCAGCGTGGTATTGGCTGAGCGGCCTATTTTAAGCGCGCGAGAGTCGGTTGCGCCTGCAAAACCCGCTCCTCCAAAGACTGGGGATCCACGCGGCAACACGCTGCGTCTCGGCGTCACGCTCGCGGAACTGACTCCGCAACTGCTCGCCGAACGCCGTCTGACCGGCGTGCAAGGGCTTTTTGTTAAAGATATCGATCCAAATGGACTCGTGGCGGAACTACGCGTCCCGCCCGCCGGCAGGCAGCCGCTGGACGAAGGCGACGTGATCAATCGCATCAATCGCACACCCGTGACTTCGCTCGCGGATTTCCAGCGTGTGTTGAGTGGTCTCAAAGCAGGTGACCCGATCGTTCTCAATGTGACCAGGGTCGATCCGAGAACCAGTCGACAGATACCGCTGATCGTTCAGTTCACGTAGCAATAGGACGTTATTGTAGGGGCGGCCCTCCGTGGCCGCCCCCCGCATTACCGACACAGGGGTGGCCACGGAGGGCCACCCCGACAAATAACCCCGAATCGTTTTTATGGCGCAGGCAAACAAAGCAAACTCAAAGACCCGCGGGAAACAGG
>JAICQI010000001.1 GCA_025937955.1 Pyrinomonadaceae bacterium | reverse complement strand
ACCCGCTCCTTGTGCAGCTTGCCCGCCAGCTCCAGATATCTCTCACGCGCCGCAGCCAAATCGGCATTCAATTCCCGTTCACGTTCATCGGATGTCTCAATCTGTCGCAAACGATCTTCAGAACGCGCAAGGTGCTCCAGTGACGCGGCGATCGAGCCGCCATACTTGCGTTTTAGCCGCGAAAGCTCGGCGAGCCTGTCCTCGATTTCAGCCAGCCGCGACGGAGAAAACTCCAATCGATCCGCGAAATCCCGCAGCGTGAAAGAAAGATCTTCGAGCACTGCGCGCGCTGATTCCAGTCCTTCGAGATAATCGCGAAAACTCGAATCGTATTCAGCCAGCTCCTCGACATCTTTCAACGTCTGCCGCACGCGCGCAACCGCCGCATCATCATCCTCATAGATGCGGCTGTAACTCGACTGGCAAAGCTCCGTCAGCTTCTCCACGTTCGCTAACCGGCGTCGTTCTTCTTCCAGTCGTTCGTCTTCGCCAATCGACAGCTGCGCACGCTCGAGCTCCGCGATCTGAAACTTCAACGTGTCGACCAGTTGAAACTTTTCCGCTTCGTCATGCCGCAACGAATCGAGCTCGCGTCGCACTGCAATCCAGCGCTGGTACGCCTCGGCGACTTCAACCCGCAGCGCAGTGTTACCCGCGAACGCGTCGAGTATTTCCAGGTGAGTCTCCGGATTGAAGAGCGTCTGCTGTTCTCCCTGCCCATGAATGTCGACCAGAAACGGTCGCAGATCACGCAGCAGCGACTGTGTGGCAAGTTGATTGTTGATGAAGATCTTGTTGCGCCCGGTAGCGGAGAGCTCGCGACGAATGATCAACTCGTTGGTGGCGCCGAGCCCCGCGTTTTCGAGCAGGACTTCGAGATCCGGATTAGCAGTGACAGAGAAGAGCCCTTCGATCGCCGCCCGCTCAGCTCCTGTTTTGAGTAGCTCGCTAGTGAACCTGCCGCCAATCAACACACCAAGCGCATCGACAATGATCGACTTCCCGGATCCAGTCTCACCGGTGAGCAGATTGAGACCACTCTCAAACTCAACCTGCATGTCGTCGATTAGAGCTATGTTGGAGATGTTCAGGAACTGAAGCATCGGCCACTGATTTTCGCAGATTACACAGATTATGCAATCCGTGTAATCCGCGAAATCCGTGGCCGATGTTTTTTCCTTAGAACGTGTACCGAAGCGCGAACTGCATTACGCGTCCGGCTTTGGTTTCATTCAAGGGCGTTTGAGTTGAGGTGTATTGTCCGAAGTCGGAAGCCGGGTTCCCGCCGAGGAACGGATCCGCCCCCAAACTCAGGTCTGAAATTGTAAGAGTATCAAACCGCTGAGTGTTGGTGACGTTAAAGACCTCCCAACGGAACTGCAGTGCGTGGCCCTCCCACGGCATCTTGAACGACTTGTACAGGCCCATGTCGAGGGAAATGTACCCCTGACCACGAAGCACGTTCCTGTCGCCCACTTCGCCTGGACGCGCCGGACGGAAACTGCGATACGCAGCGAGCGGATCGCTGAAGAGGTTCGGCGTTCCGTTCTCGCCGGTCTTTACTGTTGACGACTGGATCGGTTGAACTCGGACACCATTCGATTGAACGTTCCAGTTCGTCGCCCAGACGCAACAATCGAACGGCGCGCCAGTTACCGGAAGCCCGCTGTTCCAACGGAAGATTCCGGTGGTAGACCAGCCGCCGAAGGCCTGCTCGACAAAACCACTCGCGTTCGAGAAGAACCGCTTGCCACGTCCGAACGGAAGTCCGACCACCCAGTTGGCATTGATGATGTGCCGGGCGTCGAAATCCGAACTGGCGTAATTTTCATCCGGGAACAACGCGTTCACGATGAATGCCGTACCGTAGCTGGTAGAGCTTTGCAGGCCAGAAGCGTTGTCCAACGAATGACCATACGTGTAGTTGAAGTCAAACGTGATGTCGTCGCGCAACCGCTGACGCATACTGAGTTGCAACGAGTTGTAGTTTGACCTCGCAACAGTCGAGAACGCAGAGAGCGCTCCGAACTGTGGTTGATAGAACAGGTTGTTGATTCTTCCCGGTCCGCCGCCGAATGGGCACGTCGTGCAGTCTGGACGGTCGTCCCACAGCAACTGCAGGAACGTGTAGTCGATGATATCGGCGCCACCGACTCCTTCCGGCGCGAGGAAAAAGTACGCTGCCTGCGTGGGCGTCAACGTCGGATCGGACCCGAAAAGCG
The DNA here is from genome assembly GCA_025937955.1 of Pyrinomonadaceae bacterium. Taxonomy (GTDB): domain Bacteria; phylum Acidobacteriota; class Blastocatellia; order Pyrinomonadales; family Pyrinomonadaceae; genus PSRF01. The sequence continues at coordinate 28,662 of JAICQI010000001.1, read as the reverse complement.
CTGCCGACCAATCTGGCATGAATGGGAAGAAGTTGTTGAAGAAGGCGACGTCAGGTACAGACGTGATTTCGGTGTTCGCATAACGGAAATCAACCAGTCTGTTGATCGCTTCGTAGTACGTCATTCCCGATTGCGGATCGCGAATGTTGTTAAGCTGCATGATGTCGCGCGAAGCGAGCAGGTCACGCGCGAAACGTCCTACGTAGCTGGCTTCAAACGAAAGTCCTTTGCCGATCTCGCGGCCATAGGAGAAGTTGACGCTGTAGTTGTAGGGCGTGGTGATTCCCTGGTCCAGCGAGACCTCGATGCGTTGATCTTCATCAGACGGAACCGTCAGCGGGAAGTTCAGAGTCCCCGGGATAGGGCTCTGACCCGGGAAGGTCAACGAACGGACGTTCGGATTTAAACCGCCGAACTCAGGTCCGAGCTCACCGGCGATCACATCGAACGTGTTGGCGTTGATGTTTTTAGCGGAGGTGAAGCCGGCCAGGTTGTTGAGATCGAAATTGACGGCCAGCTGGCTGCCAATGCGATCGTACGTCATGCGGAACCCACCGCGAATCACGCTCTTGCCTTCGCGTCCGAACAGACGTCCAAACGTGTTGTCGCCAAAATCAGGCGACCAGGCAAAAGAGACTGACGGGGCAAAGTTGTTCCAATCCTGCTTGTAGTAGCCAGGAGCGTTATTGGTTTTGCCGCCCACGATGAAAGTAATCGGGTCGGTAAAGGGCACGCCGTTGAAGGAGCTTTCGACGCGCTGATTGAAGTAGTCAGTCAGGTTGATGTTGGGTACAACCTGAAGGCCGTTCTTTTCATACACCGGAGTCGAGGTGGACCAGCGCACGCCGTAGTTCAACGTGAAGTTCGGACGCATGCGCCAGGAGTCCTGGAAGTAGGTTTCGTACTCCTGCGTGGCGAACGCACGATCAGTCGGTGTGCCGACCGATTGCAGTTGGCCACTGGCGTCGTACACGAGGTTTGCGCTGTATTGTGAGTAACGTCCGATCACTGACGCGAGGGCGTCACGTAGATCGCTGCTGCTCTCAAAGTCGCCGAACGGAGCGATGAGCACGTCACCCGATTCGTTGTAGAACGACGGATTGATGATCGCCTCGTCGAAAGACGCGCCCGTCGAAGTGCGGTTATTCGTTATCAGTCGAATGTTGCCGCCAAATCCGAACGTGTGATTACCACGCACCCAGGAAACGTCGTCCACGAAGTTGTGAACCGGCGTGGTGCGTCGCAGTGTGCGCGCAAAACCCTGCGGTGAAAAGATGAACCGGAAGTTCACCCGGTTTTCTTCCGAGTCGCCGTTTTGCGTAAACGATGCGCGGGTCAGGCCGTAGTTGAAACGATTCACGACGGAATTGTTAATCGTCCAGACGTGACCGACTGCAACTCCCTTGGGATGGTTCCAGGTTGTCAGTGGTGGAGTGTCAGGGAAGCACTGGATGTTGTCACCTGGCACACTGCAATCGGAACTGAAATAGACTGCACGCGTGACGTTGTCGTTCTGGTAATTGCCACGCAGGAACAACGTCTGGCTGTTGGTCAGGTTGAAGTCGAAACGGGCGATGTAGGTGTTCAATTCGGTCGGCGTTCGCGCGTTGAAGCGGAAGCCGCCAGTGTTTAGACCATCGCCCACGGTGGTGTCGTTAGCTGGATATTTTTGTGCTGCGGCCGCCAAAAAAGACAAGGCCGCAGGGTTGATACCCGGACTACTTCCATTCGCAGCGAGGTAGGCCGCTTCGATCTCACCGGGCGTGAGACAGTCCACGCCGGCCGGAGTTCCCGCCGGGCAACCGGGATCGCTGAAGCCGCTTTCAGTGCGATAGCGAACGAGGCCCTGGCCCAACGTTGGCAACGGCACTTCGCGCACGACGGAGGTCGCAGTTGCTTCACGGAATCCTTCGTAGGTGAAAAAGAAGAACGCGCGGTCTTTCTTGATCGGGCCACCGATCGAGCCGCCGAAGATATTTCTCAACAACTGCGGGCGTTCGACGCCGGCGGCATTGTTGAAGAAGTCGTTTGCAGTCGTGACGGTGTTGCGATGAATTTCAAACAGCGAGCCGTGCCATTGATTCGAGCCGGAGCGCGTCACCAGTGAAACCTGCGCGCCGGATGAACGTCCCTGTTCGGCGTTCGGATTGGTTGTGGTTACGCGAAACTCCTGCAACGAGTCGCGCGTGACTCGCAAAACGCTCGCAAACGCTTCGTCGGTGACAACGTCGAGACCGTCCTGTTGTTCGTTGACGTCAACGCCGTCCAGCGTGATGTTCGACTGGTCGGCGCGCCCGCCATTTACGTAGCCGGAGCGGCTGACGCCGGGTTGCAGCGACAGCAAACCGACGACGTTATTGGCGTTGAGCGGCAGTTCCACGATGCGCTTGCGCTCGAAGGAATTACCAATCGTCGCGTCGCTCGTGTTGATCGCTGCTTCAGCGGCGGAAGTGACGTCTACTGTTTCAGAAACAGCTCCGATTTCGAGTGGCACGTCACGGACTGTCGGGGTGTCAACTAAAGCTTCCACACCTGAAACGGAAGCGGTTTTGAAACCCGTTGCAGTGACCTCGAGTCTGTATGTGCCAGGCGGCACTGCGCTGAAGACGTACTGTCCATCCTCGTTGCTCTGTTGCGTGCGCGTGAAGTTCCTGGTGGGGTCAGTGAGGGTTACAGTCGCGCCACTTACAAGATTACCTTGCGGATCTTTAACAGTACCGCGGACCGTGGTGCCGCCTGACTGCGCCATAGCCGTCACGGCGAACAGCATTAAAACAAGAAACGATGCTAGAGAAATACTTCCGAATCTAACTTTACTCATAAGCTATCTCCCTGGTTTCCATCATGGGTCGCGCTGAGTTCTTTGCGAAATTGTCGGATTAATGTTGGAGCTTTTGGAATGCGATGAGCGCATTCAGGGGAGACAAAAGTTCGATTGGTCGCAATGCAGTTACTGTTCCAATTGACTGGAACAACTTTGAGCGAAAAAAATTCCAGTAAACAGGCGTAAAAGAAGCACTTGTTTCGCCGAAAACCATCCAAAAACTCATTTGCAATTGCCGATTTTGAACTGCAAACTTTTGGATTGCGAGTGCGGCCAAATGGATCATTGCTATTGCCGATTTTCAATTGCCGATTGTCGATTGGTGAGAAGCAAAAAAATTTGACAATCGGCAATTGGAAATCGGCAATTGACATCGGTATCTTTAGCTCAACGTGGCAATAAACCCGATCGACATTCTGCTTGCGATTGTCATTCTGTTGAGCGTGCTCAATGGATACCGGCGCGGGTTTGTTCATGGTGTGCTTGACCTCGCCGGTTGGGTGCTCAGCGTGCTGGCAGGTTTGCGCTATTACCAGAGCGTCGCGCACTGGATTGGTCCACGCGTGGACTTATGGTCCGAGGTTTGGGACCAGCCAATCGCTTTCATTCTCATCGCACTCGTCGTCAGCTTGATTGTTCAGGCCATTGGTTACTGGGCGCTGCGACGTCTGCCGGAAGACATTCACGAGCATCAGGTCAATCAACTGTTCGGCACACTGCCGGGTTTGGTAAACGGATTGATCATCGCCGCTATACTCTCGGCGCTCCTGTTGGCGGTTCCGTTGAGCGAGAGTTTGAACGAGCGCACGCGCGATAGTGCGCTAGTCAATCGTCTGGCGGTTTATGCGGAACAGCTCGAGGGTCAGCTTCGTCCGGTGTTCGGTGATGCGATTGCGCGCACGCTGAACCTTCTGACAGTTCACCCCGACTCAAACGAGCGCGTAGCGCTGCCGTTCAAAGTCGAACAGACGCGACCGCGTCCTGACTTGGAGGCACGGATGTTGGAACTCGTGAACCAGGAACGACAAGCGGCAGGTCTGTCTCCGCTCGCACCCGATCCGGAATTGACGGAAGTAGCACGACGTCACTCGGCTGACATGTTTGCGCGTGGTTACTTCGCACACGACACGCCCGAGGGACTCACTCCATTCGATCGCATGCGCGCGGCAAACGTGCACTTCATCACCGCCGGCGAGAACCTCGCGCTCGCGCCAACCATCCCGGTGGCCCATACCGGTCTGATGAACTCTCCGGGCCATCGCGCAAACATCCTGCGCCCGCAATTTGGACGTCTCGGGATTGGCGTGATGGATGGAGGTATGCGAGGGTTGATGGTGAGCCAGGAATTCAGAAATTGAGCCGCAGATGACGCAGATCTGTGTAAATCATTTACACAGATCTGCGTTAATCTGCGGCCTACTTCACCTCTCGAGGAACAACGACAAACGACAACTTCTGCACGCCACGAATGACCGTGACGGGTGTGTGCCTGCCGATGCGTTCGTCTGTGAGTAGCTTGTGCAGATCGTCTATGCCGCGTATCGGATAACCGTCGAAGTCGATGACGATATCGCCTGTCAACAGCCCTGCTTCCTTCGCCGCACTATGCTCTCCATTTGTTTCAAAAGAGACGAGTAGCACGCCGGTGTCGATCGGCAATTGATAGAACCGAACGATGCGTCGTGGTATGGGTACGTTCTGGCCCGCCACTCCGATGTAGCTCCTGCTGATCTTGCCGTCGCGAATCAAACGTCCGGCAACAAACTTCGCTGTATCGATCGACGTCGCAAAGCAGATCCCCTGCGCCGGCAGGATCGTTGCAGTGTTAACACCGATCACTTCACCACGGGAGTTGACTAGTGGCCCACCGGAATTTCCGGGATTCAGCGCTGCGTCAGTCTGGATTACGCCGTCCATCAACCGTCCCGACTGCGCGCGCAACGAACGTCCCAACGCGCTTACCACGCCCGCTGTCACTGAATACTGGAAGCCGTAAGGATTTCCAATCGCGATCACTAGCTGGCCGACGCGAATCGATTGCGACTCGCCGAGTTGTGCCGGCACGAGATTTGGCGCGGTGATGCGAATCACGGCCAGGTCAGTATCCGGATCGTCGCCGATCAACTGTGCCTGGAACCTGCGACCATCCATGAGCACAACCTCGATCTTCGACGCGCCGTGCACGACGTGACTGTTAGTCAGGATGAACCCGTCAGGCGTAAAGACAAAGCCCGAACCATTGCCGGTTACTTCGTCTGATCTCTGGCGTCCGTTGCGATTCCGTTTACTGGTTACTTGAATATAAACAACCGAGGGACTAACTCTCTCCGCCGCTTCAATAACCGCTCGCGAATACGCATCCAGCAGGGAATCGTCACTGCGGACTGCGGTTTGCGCGGCTGCTGCCTCGGGCATCACCTCTCCTTCATTGATAATTTCTCTTGCAACTGCGTACTTCATTTGTATCTCCTGATTGTTAATTGTCTGGGGTACTTAGATCATACAATTTCTCGTCAAGCGCACCCCCTAACTCTGGGCGCCGTGGCACTTCTTGTACTTCTTCCCCGACCCACACGGACAAGGATCGTTGCGGCCTGGCCGTGGCGTCTCATACCTCACCGTCGGATTCTTCAACTCGTCACCAGTGACAAACCGCCATTGCCCGTCTTCGCGTTCAAACAGACTCTTCTCGCGGTGGTTCTGGTCCTGCCCGTTCTGCGTGTATTGCGCTTCAAAAGAAATGAAAGCCTTGTCGTCATCAACGACCTTGGTCTCGAAGATTTGCAGGCCTCGCCAGGTGGACGTTTGCGACCACTCGCGAATAAACGACATGTCGATCTCTTTTCGGGTTCTCGAATGAGTTGAGGCTACGATGAAATCGATGGCGCCGGTAACGAAAGCCGAGTACCGGGCGCGCATTAGTTCCTCCGCCGTCTCGGCTTCGCGAGTGCTATTGATGATCGGCTCGCAGCAAGTGGCAAAAGGAGCACCGGAACCGCACGGGCAGGTTTGATTATTTTCAGACATGACCCCAGCTTACACAGTTTTTATGGATTACGCAGATAGAAATCTGGTGATATTATGGCCCGTCTCACGGAGGACCCGACTATGTTGACTCGCCAACTGATCTACATCGTGCTTCTTCTGACAATCGGGCTTTTGATCTCATTGCCCTACTCACGGCCCCAGTGGACCGTCGCCGCCCAGGAGCAGGATTACGAAGAAGAGATTTTGAAGGGCAAAGATCTCTTCCGGCGCGGACGTTACGACGACGCGCTGAAGAGTTTCAAACGCGCGAATGAAATGCGCGAGAAGAAGTGTGCCGAGTGTTATGCCTGGCTGACGGAAACGTACCGGGCGCTCGAGGCCTACAAGAATGCCATTGAGTCTGCCGACAAAGTCATCGAGTTTGCCAACGGCGACCAGCAGCTTGTGTTGGGGGCGTACAACAACAAGGGCCTCGCGTTACAGGCGTCGGCGGAGAGAAAAGACCAGAAGAAGCTGCAGGCATCGGAAGCCGTATTCAGGCAGGCATTGGCACTCGAAGGCGCGATGCCAATCATTCATTACAACCTGGGCGTGACGTTGCTCCAGTTGAATCGGGATGACGAAGGTTTGGTAGAACTCAAGGAATACATCAAGCTGGCGCCCCGCGGCCCGTACATCGAGATGGCGCGGAAGATGGTTGAGAATCCACGTCGTGCTCGCGAGAATTTTGCGCCTGACTTTTCCTTCACTTCGTCGGAAGGCGAGCACATAGCGCTCGATGATCTGCGTGGCAAGGTAGTGCTGCTGGATTTTTGGGGAACGTGGTGCCCGCCGTGCGTCGAGTCGGTACCAGAGCTACGCAGCCTGCACAAGCGCCACTCGAAAGACGGCGCTCCTTTTGTACTAATCGGCATCAGCTCTGACGGCGATGAAGCGGAGTGGAAAGATTTTACCGCGAAGAACAAGATGATCTGGCCGCAGTATCGCGATCACGATCGACGCATACAGCGAGCGTTTGGCATACGCGCGTTTCCCACTTACATCGTGATTGACCACGAAGGGGTCGTGCGCTTTTCGAGCGTGGGCCTGAGCTGGCAGCGCTCCGCGGCCCTCGATGAGACGATCAAAAAACAGATAAAGGTAGTGGCGAAGAGTACCGAGGCGCGCTAAGTTTTACTTTTCCATCGCGAGCCGGCCGATGACGCCTTTCGCGCCGGCTCCCCATCCGGTCTGTTTACCAGGAACGAAACTAAACGTGTCAAAACCCGGACCCTCGAAGGCGGCCCACGTGCGTCCATCGTCGACGGAGTAGTCGCCGCCGCTTGGACCAAGAGCGATCAACGTCTTCGTGCCGGGCATATAAGCCACCACTGATCGAAAGCCTGACAAACCTTTCACCAGTGTCCACGTAACTCCGCCGTCGCTGGTCACCGCGAGATTGTCGATTGCTTCCTGTTCCTTTCGGTAGTCGCCACCTGCGACGATGCCGTGTTTTGCGTCGCGAAAGGCGATGGAGAAGATTCCTGCTAACGCGCCTGAGGCGAGCGGTGTGTCTGTGATCTGCCAGGTGCGGCCGCGATCGGAGGTGCGCAAGACGCGCGATTTAGCGGCGGCGCCGGTTCCGATCCACGCGTGAGACTTTCCAAACACGGCGATGTTAGTGCCGCTGGCGGCAAACGCTCCTTCGTTTTCGAGCGCCGGCGGTAAAGCGCTTTGTGGAACGCGCGACCAACTGCGACCACCGTCGGCAGTTGTGAGGATGTAGAACTGTCCATTGACAGAATCGCCGAACGCGATGCCGTTGTTGGCGTCCCAGAAAGACATCGCATCAAGAAAGACTTTGGGGTCTTCGTTCTTGAACTGCTGGGTCCAGGTTATTCCGGCGTCAGTGGTTTTGTAGATCCGGGAGGCGGGGCCCTTACCAATGCTCAACAGGTAAGCGGTTTGAGCATCGACAGCGTCCACGTCGCGGAAATCGAGAACATCGCTGGTAACCGTGAGCTTTTGCCACGTCGTCCCACCGTCAACAGTACGCAGCACAGTGGAATCCGCGCCACTGGCCCACGCCACTCGCTCGCTAACAGCGCTCACGCCCCGCAGACGCACTGTAACGCCACTGGTCTGCATGGTCCACCGCGGCGCGGCCATCATGATCACTATCATTGCCAGTGCAAGTTTCATTCGAGCATTCTAACACCGGGCGCCTCCCTGGAGTGCGGCGGCTTGACGCCGCTTTGGTACGGTGCCAAGGCACCGCACTCCAGGGAGGCCCCCAATTGAGGCAACAGGACTAGCAAGAGGGTCTTGTAAATTCTGCGAATCCTGTCCAGAATCCCCTGTCACCTATGATCGGGCAACTCCTCCTCCATTATCGCGTGGTCGAAAAAATCGGTGAGGGTGGACAGGGTACTGTTTACAAAGTCATCGATACCACGCTCGATCGGCCCGCAGTGATTAAGGTCCTGCCTCCGGATCTTACTGACAGCGTCTCAAACCTGAAGCGTTTCGAGCGTGAAGCCAAGCTCGCCTCATCGCTCGACCACCCGAACATCTGCACTATCTTCGGTCTGCACAAAGTCGACGACGTCCAGTTTATTGCGATGCAGTACGTTGAGGGCCGCAACGTGCGGCAGCTCGTCGGCGGACAGCCACTCGACCTGCGACGCGCGCTCTCGATCACGATTCAAGTGACTGACGCTCTCGCAGCAGCACACAGTCGTGGCATCGTGCATCGCGACATCAAAGCGCGAAACGTGATGGTGACGCGTTCAGGAACTGTGAAGGTTCTCGACTTTGGCCTCGCGAAGTTAATCGAGAGCCCACACACAGCCTCGATCGATCCGCAACTCACGGAAGTCGGCGTGCCGTATGGAACTTCAACGTACGCGGCGCCGGAACAGGCCCAGGGACTCAAAGCCGATCATCGCGCCGACATCTTCTCCACTGGCGTCCTGCTTTACGAAATGCTCGCGGGCACGTGGCCGTTCCGAGGCAAGACGTCGTTAGACGTGCGTTATGCGGTGGTCTATCACCAGCCGAAGCCGATCGTTGAAGCACGAGGCGAAGACTCGCCCGTGCTGCGTCGCATCCAGGAGATCCTCGACAAGGCGCTCGCCAAACTACCTGACGATCGTTACCAGCGCATTGAAGACATGCGCAGCGATCTTCAGGAAGTGCAGCGCGACGTAGACGACGACAACAGCCTTGGCAGCACGTTAACTGACACTCCCCTCAGCGCCGTCCCAATCGCCAGGGCCAAACCTTTCTGGACCACGCCACGCAAGATCACCGCAATCGCCGCGGCAGCAGTGCTGATCCTCGCCCTCTCGTTTATCGCCTTTCGGCCCGATCGTCCCGCTGAACCTGATGCCACGATCAACTCGCTGGCCGTGTTACCGTTCACCAACAGCGATCCGGACACCGAATATCTTTCCGACGGCATAACCGAGAGTTTGATCGACAGTCTTTCCAGAATGCCAAACCTCAGAGTGAAGTCCAGTAGTACGGTCTTTCATTACAAAGGACGCACGAGCGATCCGAAAAAGATTGGCCGGGAGCTCGGCGTGCACGCGTTGTTGTCCGGCAGTGTGGTCCAGACCGGCGACGATCTCTTGGTGAGTGTCGAGCTCATCGACGTGCGCGACGACAGTCATATCTGGGGCGAGCGGTACGGGCGCAAAGTTTCGGAAGTAGTGGCGTTGCCACAACAGATCTCCCGCGACGTCTCGGAGCGATTGCGTTCGCGCGCGGACAACATGGACCATGCGCAGTTGACGCGAAACTATTCGCCGGATTCGGAAGCTTATCGCCTGTACCTGCAAGGACGTTATAACTGGAACAAGCGAACGGTCGAAGGTCTGAAGAGTGGTATCGATTTTTTCGGCCAGGCCATCATGCGCGACCAGGACTACGGACTCGCTTACGCGGGACTGGCTGATTGTTACTTGTTGCTGAACGTGTACAACGTGACTTCCGCCGAAGATTCGTACCCAAAAGCTGAAGCCGCGTCGCGCAAGGCGCTCTCGATCAACGAGAGTTTGGCTGAGGCGCACACGTCACTCGGCTTCGTCACCTATCGTTATCATCTGAAGTGGGCCGAAGCAGAAGAGCATTTCAAAAAAGCGATCGCGCTCAATCCAAACTACGCCACCGCACACCAGTGGTACGGCAGCTATCTCGCAGCCGTGGGAAGGTTGGACGAAGCGGTTGTCCAGGCCAAAACCGCGCATGATCTCGAGCCGTTCTCGTTAACAATCTACAGCGACTATATTCGCACTCTTTACTGGGCCGGCAAGCTTGAGGAGGCGCGCAAAGAGGCGCTGAAGCTTCGCGAAATGGACGCAAAATTCACGCGCGCTCACTACGAGTTGGGACTTGTTCTTGAAGAAGAAGGCAAGGTGGACGAGGCTATTGCGGAATTTCGGCTTGGGTTAAAGTATGTGCCCGACAATGTTGCGGGGCTGACCGCGTTGGGCCACGCGCAAGGACTCGCGGGGAAGCGAGCCGATGCGGAGAAGGTGATCGCGAGGCTTCAGGAGCTTTCGAAGCAGCAGTATGTTTCGCCTTTTCAAACGGCCGTGGTCTATGCCGGGCTCGACGAGCGCCAGCTCGCGCTCGACTGGCTCGAGAAGTCGCGGCAGGAACGCTTTAACTGGTTGCCTTTCATCAAAATTGATCCGGTTTTTAAGAACCTTCGTTCGGAAGCGCGGTTTGTAGAGTTGTCGAAAAATCTTGGATTGAATTAAAGAGGACTATGAATTTTTCACGTCGAAAATTTCTTTCCGGCACTGCGAAGTCCGCGGTAGCTGTGACTCTCCTGCGATCAGTTGTGCCGGCGAACACGTTGGCGCAGGCGGCCGCTGTGCAACCGGCGTTCGCGCGGCTCGATGAATTCATCGTGCGCCACATGCGCGAGACAGGCGCGCCGGGCATGACACTCGCGCTCGCCAATCGCGACGGTCTCATCAGGACGTCAACTTACGGCTATGCCGACACGAAGGCGGGTGTGCGCGTTGCGCCGGAAACGATGTTTGAGATCGGCTCGGTCTCGAAGTCGTTTGTCGGTCTGGTGCTGTTGCAACTCCGCGATGAAGGCAAACTCGATTTCAACAAACCGATCGTCGAATACCTGCCATGGTTGAAGATCAATTCCAAGTTTGAAGCAATCACAACTCATCACATTCTCAGTCATACGGGTGGACTGCCAGGCGCGCCCTTGCTGCTGGACGCGCTGCTCAGTGAGTTGTGGACTGCTTACGAACCCGGCAAACGTTTCCTTTACTCAAACACTGGTTACAACATTCTTGGTTTCCTGATTGAAGCTGTCGATAAACGCTCCTTCGCGGAATCGATGCGCGCACGCATGCTCGTGCCACTGGGAATGACAGCGAGCTCACCGATCATTACCAATGACTTGCGCAAACAGATGGCAATCGGCTACGAGCCACTCGCAGAAGGAAAGCCATTTTCAGTTGGTGGTCCACTGGCTGAAGCACAATGGATCGAAGTAGATATCGCTGCCGGCAGCATCGCTTCGACACCGTCAGACATGGCGAAATACATTCGCATGCTGCTGAATCGTGGCGCCTTGCCCAAAGGCCGCCTGCTTTCAGAAGAAGCTTTTGCACTCTTCACAAAGCCTGCGATCAACTCTCCGTATCGCGGCGAACCGGCTTCGTATGGTTACGGCATTTGGGTGAGCGACGTCGGCGGGCACATGCGTTTGCGTCATACGGGTGGGATGGTCGCTTTCAGTTCTTCGATCGACGTGGATGTAACTGGAGGCATCGGCGCGTTTGCGTCTGTTAACGCGAACCTTCGTGGTTATCGACCGGTTGCAGTAACGAAGTATGCGATCGAGCTTTTTAACGCGTCGTTAGCAGGGAAGCCGCTTCCCGATCCACCGGCGCCTCCACCTGCTCCCGATGAAGTGAAGAACGCCGGCGATTACGTAGGAACCTACACTTCACTCGACGGCAAAAAGCTCGAGTTCGCTGCTGAAGGCAGTAAACTTGTGCTCGTGCATGCGAATCGCAGAGTTGTACTCGATCGTATTGGCCCGGATCGGTTTATCGTAAAGCACCCGGACTTCGACGCCTTTGTGCTCGGATTTGCGCGGGAGAATCAACAGGTGACGCAGGCTTTTCATGGCGCCAACTGGTATATGGGCGCGAAGTATAACGGTCCGAAGACGTTTGAAACGAAGAAAGAATGGGACGCGTTTGTTGGGCACTACCACAACGACAGTCCGTGGTACGGCGACACGCGCGTTGTGTTGCGCAAGGGCCAGCTCTTCATTGACGGTGTCCAGCCGCTCGTGCCACGCGGTGATGGCAAGTTCGGAATTGGAGATCCGGCGGCGCCCGATTGGATCAGTTTTGAGTCAATCGTCGATGGGCGCGCGATGCGCTTGAACTTTTCCGGCATCATCTTCCGCCGCAGCTTCACACCTTAATCAATTAGAACTCCAGAGAAATCAAGCTAGCAAAAATAGAACAAGTCAGGAAGAGGGGCTTGCCCCCGCTGTTGGGAGAGCGGGGCAAGCCCTCTTCCTGACTTGTTCTATTTTTACTTTCTCGACTTACCCGCCCACTGTTTTGTTTACATCAACAACGACTCAACGCGGTGCGCATGGACCATCTCCTCGCACGGCGACCACGCAAACACCGTGAAGCGTCCATCCTGCGACGCTACCAGCGCCAGAGCATCACGCTGGTCGTGAACAAACTGCGCGGCGGAGAGATGCCTCGTGCCACCGTGCTCGGTTGGATGGACGACCACCGGCAGGTTTCCGACAATCGGCTCGGTAATGATCCACTTGTCGACAGGCGGAACTCCGTCACGTCGACGGATCTTCGCGCCAAACGCCAAAACTTCATACCGATCGTTGATAACCGTGGCGCCGTCAACCGCCGTGAGCCCGCCGATAGTGTCCACTACACGCCGCACCGCGCTCTCCCACTGCCGGCGATCTTTTTCCTCTGTCTCCTTACGCAAAAGCTCCGAGAGCGCTGCAAACGAAGGTGTAACCGAGTAAAGAATCGGCTGCGCAATCGAATCGCGCCAGCCCTCGGCTCCGCCGGGTACGACCAGCAGCGTGCCGCCATGTCCCTGCGCGCGCATCGACGCGCTTAATTGGACCAGTATGTTCAAAGAGTGATGTGGTCCATTAGTCGCAGCCGCTGTGAATGCGAGCAACGCTTTGAGCAGTGATGGACAGTCTGGCAAGCTCGTGCCCTTCTCGTCGATGACTTTGACTTGCTCGCCTTTGAGCACCGCAACGTTGGCGTACTTTCCAAATCCATCGAGCCTCCGGTGCTTGACGACTAACAATCCGGGTTCGATGTCCTCCAGCACGAAACAGAAACTGGGAATGGTTCGCGTCGTACCCCAAACCTTTAACTCGTCGCCGTGATTCCAAACGCCGAGATGTATCTCAGGACGTTCCACCGCGGGTGCGAGTTTGGTAAGCACTCCGGCGGTCAAGGGAAGCGGATGTTCGAACACCATCGGCTGCCTCGCCGCTTCCGGCGGCAGATAAGCGAGCGAGATCTTGGGAAAGCGACCTTCCTCCGGGCGGAAGCTGGCCCAGAAGGTCGCGTTGATGATCGCCGCGATCGAGCGCGCGTCAGGTTGCGGCGCCAATCCGTCTTGACCAAGCCTCCGCGCCTCCTCCATGTGTCGAGCGAAGTGCGCCTCAACTATTGGCGCCACGGCGTTAGCCGCTTGATATGTTGGGTCAGTGCTCATAATGCTTACTTGCCAGTGAATAATGTGCTCTCGTCGACGAAGCAAAGTCCGTTTCCCCACGGGTCGTGAACGTAAAACGAGCGCTCACCCCAGGGACGTTTGACGAGATCACCGGCGCTCTCGCCATGTACATCTTCAGTCGAGAGACATTGCAACTCCTGCGCTCGTTGATAGACTGCTTCGACGTCGCTTACCGCGAAATAGATGTAATCGGGCAGTGGCTTCGGCTCGAGGCCGGGAATGCCTTCGCCGTTAACATCGACCAGCGCCAGAATAACCGGGCCACAATCAATGTAATGACGCGAGGCGCGCGGAATGCGCCGGCCACGGTCGCCGAGCAGCTTTCCATAAAACTCTTCGGCCTTGTCGAGATTGTCCACTTGCAGAATGATCCGGTAGAGTGGTGGCGCCATTCCATGGTTCCTTTCAGCACATAGATTTGTTCACAGATTAACGCACTGAGGACGGATTAGACAGTGGGGGAGCTTATGAGACGCGACCCATTTCCATTCGTACTGGACGAGTTGCAGCCGATCCGGCCGGTTGTGAAGCGTATGTTTGGTTTCACTTACGTCTATCTCGACGAGAAGCTTCTGTGCGCGTTGCGCGACAGCGAGAAAAAGCCGGCGACAAACGGGTTATGGTTGTTTACTACGACCGAGCACGTTGATAGTCTGAGCCGGGAATTTCCGGATCTGCCGAGACGCTATCTCTGGCGCTCCGGTAAGAAGGCGTGGGTAGTTCTCGCTTCGCGCCTCGAGTACTTCGAAGAGTACGCTTTTAAAGCTTGTGAGTTGATGGTCAATGGTGATCGAAGAGTCGGGCGTGTATGAAACGGGTTTTGGTGATCGGTCCTGGGGGTGCTGGGAAGTCGACTTTTGCAAGGCAGTTGGGAGAGGCGCTCGATATCGAAGTTAGCCATCTCGATTCGGCTTACTGGCGCTCAGGGTGGTCCAAGCCTTCGGAAGACGAGTGGTTACGGACGGTAACGCAGTTAGTCAGTGGCGACGCGTGGATCCTCGATGGTAACTTCGGAGGCACGCTCGGGCTCAGACTTCGGCATTGCGACACGATAGTTTTTCTCGACATGTCGCGATTGTTGTGCCTGTGGCGGGTACTGAAGAGACGATTGCTCTATCGAAACCGTTCGCGGCCTGACATGGCTGAGGGTTGTAACGAAAAGCTCGATCTCGACTTTATTCTCTGGGTCTGGAATTATTCACATAGATCAAGACCAAAAGTCATTAAACTGCTAAGCGAACAAGCCGAAGGAAAACAAGTCGTATGGCTGCATTCTCCCCGTGAAGTCCGGAAATTTTTGCGGTTATTAGCCACGGATAAACCCGGATAAAATCCGGATTTATCCGCGTTTATCCGCGGCACTTGAGGCGAATTGATGGATAAACATGAACCCGACGCTTTGCTGAGCTTCGAGCGCGTGGTCTTTTTTAGCGACGCTGTATTCGCGATTGTGATCACGTTGCTGGCGCCAGTCAGCTTCGCGTTCATCCCGCTGCTGGCACGCGTGCTGGATCCGACTTCGAAGAAGGGTAAACCGGAAGCAGCCACCGTTAACGAAGAGGCTGCGGCTTAAACAAGGAGTAAGGTGTGATGGAAGCAAAGATGTCTGCTCAGATACCGGTCGAACGTTTTAAGAAGGCGCTGCTGTTATGTCTCCAGGAAACTTTCTCGAATGTTCGCGGGATTTATCTCGACAAAGGAACCACGTTGTTTGAAACGCTGGAAGGAGTTTCCGCGATGGAAGCATCGCGGGCTATCTCTGCGAACTCCGCCACTATCGCCGCGCAAGTCGAGCATGCTCGCTTTTATCTTGATGTCCTCGACGACTTCATGCGCACCGGTATCGACAAACAGAACAACTGGCGTGAGATTTGGGAAACTGTTCGCGAGGTCACGCCTGAGCAGTGGGAGGACATCAAGGAGCGTTTGCGACAGAGTCACGCAAAGGCATTAGCCACCATCAACTCTTTCGAGCGATGGGATGGTAAATACGACATCGTGGGTGCGTTATCGATACTCGTTCATACTGCTTACCACCTCGGTGGGATTCGTCTGACACTGGGAGCGATCAGGGCCGGCGCGTAAGTACCTATGGACCAACAGACGTTTGCGCTGGCCGAAAAAATCTGGGACTACCATTTGATGAAGCACCAGGTCGCGAAAGCGGACGCGATCCTGGTGCTTTGCAGTCACGACGAGAGAGTTGCAGAGCGAGGCGCGCAACTATTTCTCGAAGGTTGGGCGCCGCTCATCATCTTCTCCGGCGGGCACGGCGCGATCACCAGAAGTCTCTGGAGCGAGCCTGAAGCCGAGCGCTTCGCCCGCATCGCGATGAGTTTGAACGTGCCGCGTGAAAGTATTCTGATTGAAGCACACTCGACAAACACCGGTGAGAACATCGCGTTCACAAAGAGACTACTCGCCGACAAAGGTCTCAACCCGCACAATTTCATCGTCGTGCAGAAGCCCTACATGGAGCGGCGCAGCTATGCAACTTTTCGCAAACTCTGGCCCGAGAAAGATCTGATCGTTACGTCGCCTCCGGTCTCATTTCGAAGCTATCTCGCGGAATACGCTAACAGTTCGCTATCGGCGGCCGACGTCGTCAGTATAATGGTGGGCGATCTACAGAGAATAAAACTTTATCCTGCGCGTGGGTATCAGATCGAGCAGGAGATTCCGGACGATGTGTGGGCAGCGTTCGAAGTCCTCGTCCGCGCCGGCTTCGACAAATATTTAATTCAGCCGCAGATTGACACGGATAACACGGATTAGAAATCTAATTCACGAACCGGCGTAGCTGCACACTAATCGCGAAGCCGATGGCGATGAAGGTGGCGATGAGGGAGGCGAGGCCGGCGCTCATCAGGGGGAGGGGGACGCCGATGACGGGCGAGATGCCCAGGGCCATGCCGATGTTGATGAAGATTTGAAAGGTGAGTCCGCCGACGAAGGCCATGATGAAGAGCATGCCCATGCGGTCGGACGCACGCCGCGCGCCCGTGATTAGACGGGAGAGCAGTATTACGTAAGCCAGCAGGACTAACACGCAGCCGATGAAGCCGGAGTTTTCGGCGGTAACAGCATAGATGAAATCGGTGTGTGGCTCGGGAAGAAACTTCAAACCGCTCTGCGAGTGTTCGACGGAAGAACGCGAGCCGAATAAGCCTCCTTCACCGACTGTCAGGATCGACTGCCAGGTGTGATAACCAATCCGACGCCGATCAGCGTTTTCCGGATCGAGAATCACGTTGATTCGTTCCTGCTGATAAGGTTTTATTGCGCCTGTCTTGACGCCGAGGACATAAGCACCGGGAACCAGCACCACCGCGAGTAAAGCACTCGCAATCACCAGTCTCAATCGAATCGCAGATAGAAACAGCACGACCGCGAGAATCGGAAGGTAAGTGAGCACCGAACCAACATCCGGCTCTAATAGGATGAGCCCAATCGGCAACGCGAGAATGATCCCGCCCACAATCATCTCTTTGACATTCAGCACCTGCAGGCGGTTCTTCCCGAAGTAACGCGCCAGCATCATCGCCGTCGTTACCTTCACAAACTCAGACGGCTGAAACTGACCAATACCCGGCACTTTGATCCACGCACGTTGCCCGTTGATCTTCAGACCAATACCGGGAACGAGCACGATCACCAGCAGGATCAATCCAAAGATGTAGAACGCGGGTGCGAGATTGAGTAGACGCCGGTAGTCGGTAAATGCAATGGCGAGCATCGCAACCAGACCAATCGCGAGACCGATGAGTTGCTTGGCCCAGTAAGGCTCAGTCGGCTGCGCGTTACGAATCTGGATCGTTCCGAAGAGAACGATACCGATAGCGAGCAAGGCCAGGAGCCAGTCGAAATCACGCCAACTACGTTTGTGAATAATCGCGACCATCTAACTAAGTGCTACTCATTATTAACGGCCGTTTGCTGAGCTGCGGGAGCCGCCGGTTTGGCAGTCTCAGGCTTAGCAGGCTGGTTCTTCGCAATCTGTTTCACTGCTCCGGGCGGTTCTTCGTGACGAGTCTTGCGGTAGTAGACGTCGTAAACTCCGCGAATCGCCGGCGCTGCGTGTGATCCGCCAAACCCGGAATTCTCGATCAAAGCCACCATCGCGATCTCTGGTTTGTAAGCCGGAGCATAACTGACAAACCACGCGTGATCCTTGTTCTTGCCGACATCCTTACCGAGCCCGACCACCTGCGCCGTCCCCGTTTTGCCGGCGATATCAAAGCCCGCCATCGCAATGCGCGCGCCCGTGCCGCCGCCGTTCACCACTCGCCACATGCCCTCGACGACAGCCGCATCGATATCTTCAGGAATCGGAACGACCTTCGGATTGGGCCGCTTCGGATCGAGCGGTTGGAATGTTACTACTGGACTATATTCAGCCGTGCCCGGAGTCCCGAAAGCCTTAACTTCCTTCAGGACGTGAGGAATGTACAAACGGCCATCAACGCTGATTCCGGCAATCGTTCGCAACAAAGAGATAGGCGTGATGATGTCGTAGACCTGTCCGAAAGATGCATAGACAGTATCGATATCGCGCCATTCCGGATCTCTCGGCTGCATGCGGCGTTTGAACTCGCGCGACGGCGTCCAGCTCACCACTTCGTTCGGAAGATCGATCCCCGTACGTTTGTTCAGATCAAACTCATCAACCATCTCGACGATGCCGTCGATGCCCATCTTCAAGCCAAGACGATAGAAGTAACCGTCGCAGGAATGGGTGATGGCGGCTCTAACGTCCGGCGAGCCGTGGTTCCCCATACAGCGCGTGAACTTGTTGCCGACCTGGATGCCGCCGCCGCAGACCAGATTCGAGTGGTCCAAAGTGATGGCACCCTGTTTCAAGCCCGCCACCGCCATCGGGATTTTCCAAGTGGAGCCCGGCGGATAACGGCTTTGGACCGCACGATTGAGAAGCGGTGTTTCCGGATTGCTCAGGAGCGCGGCGTACTCGGCGCGCCCTTCTTTTGTCGTGATTCGTTGTGAAAACAGATTCGGATCGAATGTCGGATATGACGCCAGCGCCAGGATCTCGCCATTGTTCGGATCCGTTGCGATGATCACACCGCGCTGAGTTGCGGAATTTGCCAGTTGCTCTTCGGCGGCCAGTTGCAGATCCAGATCGATCGTCGTGACCAGATCACGACCCGGTATGGGATCGACAATTTCGATCTCATCCTGAATGCGCCCGCGACTATCGACCACCACCTCCCGATAACCGTCGCGCCCGCGCAGGTAGTCGTCATAGATTTGCTCGATGCCACTGAGGCCGACGATATCGCCCGGTTTGAGACCCCTATCTTTTGACGCTTGCTGCTTGAGTTGCTCCGGACTGATCTCGCCGACGTATCCGAGCACGTGCGCGAGTGAGCCGTTGTCGGGATACCGACGCTGAGGTTGTTTCTCGACGCGTAGTTCGGGGAACTCGAGATTGTGTGCTTCGACCCAGGCGAGGTCACCGGGCGTCGCACCCTGCTTCACCATGATCGACTCAAACGCCGGCATCGTTTTCACGAGCTCGAAGTATTCGCGCAGGAAGTCTTTGTCGACCGTGAGCCCTTCCGAGAGTGGTTCGATGAGCGAATTCAGATCCTTACCTTTGACGTCCTCGCGCGAGAGGATGACGTTGTAAATCGGGCGCGAGTCGACAAGTATGCGGCCTTCGCGATCCATAATGACGCCACGCGGCGCAGGGATGGGAAGACGGCGGCGGCGCTGATTTTCGGCGATTTCGGCGTACCGCTCGCCTCTGACCACCTGCAAGACGTAGAGCCGAACGCTGAGCAGGCCGAGCATGAGGATCACGAGCACCTGGATAAACCGCAGGCGCGCCCGAAGGTTCTGAGATGTGTCTTCGAATTTCATCTTAGTGCTTAGTGCTTAGTGCTTTGTTCGTTCCACTTAGTTGCACTGAAGCACTTCACCTCCTCCTCAGCGGTCCCGTCGAACGTCGAGCAACGCGACGACGAGTTGCGAATTGACGCCGTTGTGCCGATCGCTCCGCGACCAGCGCATCGATTATGTAGAGCGCCAGCGTTCCGGCGACGGTCGTGGCAATTAGTTTATATGACATTGTCTGCACGAACGGAACGGCCGGTGGATACCCCAGCACCCGGTGCCAGAAAACGTAGATTGCCGAATCGAGCAACGAACCCGCGGCGAGCACCGGAATTCTCAACAGCGGGTTTTCGAGATTTACGCGCGTCGCCGCGAAATAGATGACATACGCCGTCAGAGTCTTGGAAAAACCTCCTGCGCCAATCAAGCCACCGCTGGCAGCATCAACGATCAATCCTGCGAGTGTACCGACCAGCAACGCCTGCCAGGCGTCACGTTGCAAGGCGATGTAAACAACAACAACGAGGGGAAAGTCGATATAAGAGAGTGGGCGCCAAACCTCGCGCAGCAAAAGCTGGAGCAGGATAGAGACTAACAGAACTACGGCGATCTTAAGCTGCGACATAGAAAGATGGCAATCGCTTCATCTCCTGGATCTGTCTGCGTTCTGCGGTGTCTGTTCGGGGACTGAACGTGGCGGGGGGTGATATAAAAGCACAGCAACGTCTTCAAGGCGATCGAGCTGGGCGCCGGGTTGAATGAGAATCTGATGGGCCTGCGTGGCGGTTCCGCTTTTTACGTCAACAACTCGGCCCACGTTCAAACCAGCCGGATAAATTCCGTCCTGACCGGTCGTCATCACGTTGTCGCCGACTTCAACTTTCTCCGTACCCGACACGTAACGCATTTCGATCAGCGCCACTCCGAGATCGGCCCGGCCACGCACCGAACCGAGCGCGCCCGATTGTCCGAGTTGACCGACAACGGCGCCGGCGCCTGCTTTTTCATCGGTGAGCAACATGACCTGGGACGCAAAGGGACTAACGGTGATGACGCGCCCCACGATTCCGCCGGGAGTTACCACAGGCATGTTCATTTGGATTCCTGAACTACTGCCGCGATTGATCGTGATCGTGTTGAACCACACTGAAGGATCTCGCGCGATGACGCGCGCGGGAACACTCTTAATATCGGTTTGTTCGCTGAGGCCAAGCAGTCCTTTGAGCCGTTCGTTTTCGATAGTCGCCTGGCGCGCGTTATTGAGTTCCGTTTCAACCTGCGTCAGGCGTTCTTTTAGTTGTTCGTTTTCCTGCGCCGTGCTGCGGAAGTTCCAGATTTGCTGGAAGAACCCGGTGGTGGCGCCGCTGGCTTTTGAAGATGCACTCTGCAGTGGTGAAGCAAAGGTTTGCGTCCAGATGCGGAGCACTTTGTGTTGGCCATCGGCGTCGCGCGCGTCTACTGCCATGATGACGAGATTGGCGACGAGCAACGTCACGAGCCAGATGGGGGCTCGCTGTCGAATCTCTTTTTGTGTGCGAACCGAGGCCACGCAGTAAATCTCAAATCGACAGAAAACACAGATAGATCCGTGTTATCTACATTCCGCTTGTCATTGTGTTTTCCCACTTCACCCGCTTGAGCAGATCGAAGTCGGACAACATTTTGCCAGTCCCTAACACTACGGAGGCAAGTGGGTCGTCGGCCAGCGAAACCGGCAATCCGGTTTCGATTGAAAGCCGCTTGTCGAGATTCTTCAATAACGCGCCGCCGCCCGTCAGTACGATGCCACGCTCGACAATGTCTGCTGACAGTTCGGGAGGCGTTCGTTCCAGGGCCACGCGCACCGCGTTGATGATCGTCGAGATCGAATCCGCCAGAGCTTCGCGCACTTCTTCGTCAGTGATCGTGATCGTCTTGGGGATTCCCTCGATGAGGTTACGACCGCGCACTTCGTACGACAGCGGTTCGTCGAGCGGGTACGCCGAGCCGAGCTCGATCTTGATTGCCTCGGCTGTTCGTTCACCAATTAGCAAGTTGTACTTCCTCTTGATGTACTGGATGATCGCTTCATCCATCTCGTTTCCCGCGACGCGCACCGCGCGCGAGTACACGATACCGCTTAAGCTGATCACAGCGATATCCGTCGTGCCGCCGCCGATGTCAACGACCATGTTTCCGTGCGGCTCGGTAATCGGTAAGCCGGCGCCGATGGCCGCTGCCATTGCTTCTTCGACCAGATAGACCTCGGAAGCTTTGGCCCGATAAGCCGAGTCTTCCACGGCACGGCGTTCGACTTGAGTTATCTCAGAAGGAATACCGATAACGACTCTTGGGCTAACCCAGGTTTTGCCGTTATGCGCCTTGCGGATGAAGTGCTGAAGCATCTTCTCCGTGACTTCGAAGTTTGCGATCACACCGTCCTTCATCGGTCGAATGGCAACGATGTTGCCGGGAGTTCGGCCCAACATGTCTTTGGCGTCACGCCCGACAGCTTCGACCTGGTTAGTTACTTTATTAATCGCGACGATGGAGGGCTCTGAAACGACGATGCCGCGTCCCTTCGCATAGACCAACGTATTTGCCGTCCCGAGATCGATAGCAAGGTCGCTGGAAAACAGACTGAAAATAGATTTGAAAGCCATTTAGACTTATTCACTTCCCGTGGTTGGCAGAAATGGAACTTCGGGTGGGGCCGGCGGCAATTCGCCCAAACTCGTCCGAAATCCTAAGATACACTCTTAACCTACAAACCGTAAACGAGAAACTTTACACTGGTTAGCTGGTAGATGCCACGGGCTTGTCCCGTGGAGTTTCACGATAGCAGCTAATTAACGGTTTCGGCGTTTGTTCCGGTTTCCGTTTCGATGTTCGGGACGCGCTTGGGGGATTCGCGGGGAGCCAGATCAGCGGCGAAGCGCACGCAATTCTTGTTGGCGGCTTTCGCCTCATACATCGCAGTGTCAGCGCATGCAATCAGTTGCTGCGGGGAAGAAGCATGTTTCGGAAACGCCGCGACGCCGAAACTCGCTGTCAGGGAAAGCTGTAGTCGCCGGCCACCGGTGAAGTTGTGACGCGTGATGCGATGGCGAATGCGTTCGGCTACCTGGCCCGCCAGCTCGGTTCCGGTGTCGGGTAACACGATCACGAATTCGTCGCCACCGTAACGCGCCACAGCATCGGTGTCGCGTATCGAGGAAAGGATGACCGCCGCCATCTCCATCAGCACGTGCGAGCCGACGAGGTGGCCGTGTTCGTCGTTGATCTGTTTGAAGTCGTCGAGGTCGAGAAACAAGGCGGCGACACTCGATCCGTAACGTCGCGCGCGCCGGATCTCGTTCAGGAGAAACTGTCGCAGGTATCGGGCGTTGTGAAGCTTCGTCAGGTCGTCAGTTTGTGAGAGCCGCTCAGCCTCGGCGATGCGAACGGCGTTGGCGAGTGCCGAGGCGATCGGCAGTGAGAGCGAATCGAGCAACGCGACATCGGTTTTTTTGAAAGCACGTGATCCGGCGCCTTCACGAACACCCTCGATCACGCCCAAGATCCTCTCGCCGCAGATCAAAGGAACGGCCACGACGAATTGTCCACGCTCTTTCCTCTTGATGATTCCCATTCCGGCGGCCGCGCGTCTTGCTGCTTTGGTTTCAGAACCGACTGGAAGAGCTGGTTCCAGGAGGCGTTCCCACTCGTCGTCGTTCCTTAAACCCTCTTGACCAACCTTTCTGACTGCGATCGCTTCCAGCGGGCCGCTGTCAAAATCTTTGGATTCTGAAAACAGATAGATGGCCCAACGGTCAGCTGTAATCAAACCCTGCAGGCCGGCGAGCACAGTGTTTGCCGCGCCATTTTGATCGCCGCTGTAATGCAAGGACGTGACGAGATCAAACGCGGCTCTCAGATCGCTGAACTTGATCTTGGGTGGCAGTGAAGACGTGGCTTCCGCAGGTGGCTCAAAATTCTCCGGCAACCGCAACTCGCCGGAGCCGCCATGACCTTCAATCTCGCGAAGCAGTGCCGGAAGTTGGGCCGACTTGTCAGCGATGGCCAGGAAGCCAAGCCGTTTGAGAGTGGCGCTGTCGAGGCTGCGCAGGTTGTGACTCTGATATCCGTTAGTTTGTCTTCGACACGCAACCAGTGGCGCTCCCGGCCAGAATGCTTTCGCATGATCGATTGCGGTGTGAAGCTCGACCATGTCCGCACCGGGTACAACTTCATAAAGCACTGCGAGCGGCGGGGGGCCTTCGGAGTCGGCCACGCCTTCTCGTTTCCGCTGTTTGGCAAGTGCGACTTCGACTTCGACTTCGCGCAGTCCTTCGATCAGAGTTTTCACGCCAGCAGCACGCAACGCCTCGATCAACTCGTAGGCTGGTGCTTCGTGAGCGTCAGTCAAAAGTATTACGTGACTCATCTGATTAAGTCCTGCCGCGCGCGGAAAGTGAAACCTTGTACTGGCTGCTGTTGCCTCGTGAATCTCGTGCTTCTACGGTGAGCTCACGGGCTGCACCGGCTGTGACTTGGATCTGAAATGCACCGTCAGTTGCGGCGTTAGTCTCGCGTCCTGAGACGCGAATCGTCGTGCCCGGCTCCGCTTTGCCGCGAATGATATAGATGCTGCCGCCCAGGAGCTCGGCGCTCAGGTTTGAAACTGCGACTTGAGAACCCGTGCCGCGCGTCGTAACGATAAACTTGAGCGGATCACTCCAATCGCTGGCCTGCCCGCTTGCCGCAGTTGCTCTTACGCGCCAGAAGTAGACACCCGGTCGAAGATCACTGGCGCCAAACTCCGTCGCCACTAATTGATCACGCTCGATAACTTTTCCGTCGGTGACGAAGAACGGCGAGGTCGCAACCTCGACACGATAGTAAGAAGGCGTGCCGGACTGCGGCCGCTGCCACTTCAACGCAACGTTCGCCGCTCCATTATCGCCAACCAACACCTGCTCGAGATCGTGTGGCTTGGCAGGCTGCGGCACGTCCAGCAACTTCTGCGCGGCAGAAAGTCGACCCGAGTTGTTTACCGAAACGTATTCGCCGCCGCGGATTGAAGTCTTATCGCCGGCCTGGTTGGTCGTTTCAATGGCGCCAGTGGCAACGCGAATTTCTTCAGTGCCTTCGGGATTAACTCCAAAGCTCGCATTGGTACTTTCGCCCACGGTGTTTTTAGTCTTGGGCGTTTCGACCACGTTGGTGGTGCCTTCTTGCTGTTGTTCCGTGCGGACAGACAGTTGACCACTATTCACCAGGACGTGAACGTTGGTTTTTCTCCCGTCGTCAGCACGGGCGTTATCGCGAACGATGATCGTGCTGTTTGGCTTCACCAGCAGGGTTGAGCCGTCGGCGAGGCCGATGCGGGCCCGGCCGCTGGCCTGCGTCTGCACCGTGTCGCCAGGGTAAAGCTCCACTTCGCTGCTGGCCGGAATCATTTCCCGGGTGGCGGCGCGAATAACGCGCACGTCACCTTCGAAGGACATGAACCGGGCGCCGGCCGGATGTTTCATCTGGGCCACGTTTTTGAAGGGGTTTCCGTACTTCCAGACGTAGACGGCCGCGCCGGCCGCCAGGCCACAGAGTGCGAAGATGGCGATTACCAGATAGACGAAACGCTTCTGAATAATCCACCAATCAAAGGCGAAATGAACGGTCCTATTCCTTGTCATGAGTTATCGATGTGGGGAAGGGGCTCAACCAGAGGCTGAGACCAGGTGAGTCCGAACGGTGTCGGTGGCCATTAGCCACCAGAATCAGGCAGCAACACTACCGACTCGGAATTTAACACACGAGGCAAAGACCGTTCAAGATGTTTAAACCTCAGCCGCAGATTTTCGCAAATAAACGCAGATCAGATGCGCGTTTATCTGCGAAAATCTGCGGCTAAAATTACTCGTAATCAGGAGGGAGGTCTACGGTGATGGTGGTTTGGCTTTTCGGCGGGAACAAAAGGGACACGACGACCGATCCGACCAGGACTAACGCCACAAAAACCAATGAAAACTTGATTGGAATATGAAATCCGGTCGCGCCCAGAAGCATTTTGGCGCCGATGAAGGTGAGCACAATTGCCAGCCCGGTCCGCAGGTAGACAAACTTCTCCACCACACCGGCCAGCAGGAAGTACATCGAACGTAAACCCAGGATTGCAAAGACGTTCGAGGTGTAAACGATGAAAGTATTGGTCGTAATGGCAAAAATCGCCGGAATCGAGTCGACCGCGAAAACCAGGTCGGTAACTTCCACGACTACCAGCACCAGCAGCAGCAGCGTGCCGACGCGTTTACCATTCTGTTTGGTGAAAAACTTCTCCTCATCGTAATGATGTGTAATGGGGAAAAAGCGAGTCACCAGGCGAACGACCGGATTCTTGTCCGGATGGATTTCGATTTCTTCCTGCCGGAACATCTTAATTCCGGTGTAAATGAGGAAGCCACCGAAGATGTAAATGATCCAGTGGAAACGTTCGATCAGCGCCGCGCCGATAAAGATCATCGTCAGACGCATAATCAGGGCGCCCATCACGCCCCAGAAAAGCACGCGATGCTGAAACCTCGCCGGTACCTTGAAGTAGGAAAAGATCAGCAGGAAGACGAATAGATTATCGACTGACAGTGATAACTCGATGAGGTAACCGGTTAGAAATTCGAAGCCGCGTTGCGAGCCCTGATAATAGAAGACGAGCCCGGCAAAGATCATGGCCAGCGTTACCCAGACGGCGGTCCAGATCCACGCTTCTCTATACCTGATAGTGTGAGCTTTTCGGTTGAAGAGGCCGAGATCGAGGCTCAGCATAGTCAAAATGAAAAAACTGAATCCGATCCATAACCAGTTTGCGCCGCTCAACGTCTCCATGAAGAAAAGTAAAATAGCATCTGGTTTAGGCTGTAGCAAACTGGGCTTAGGTCTTAGGTCTTGGGTCTTTGAAAATCCAAACAAAGCCCAAAACCAAAGACCCAAGACCAAAAACCAAAGACCAAGGTTCGTAGGCAGTTGCGGCCATTCGCGCCTCTCAACTACAATCCGCAGTTTCTTGAAAGGTAATAACAATGCTCAAACAACTCGGACGACTTGAACGAACCCGCAACATCGTCATCCTGGGATTTGCCATTCTGATGGCGGTCAGCTTGATCTTCTTCTACGCCCCCGGCCCGTCCGCCGGCAGTCTCGATCCGACCAAAAACACTGAAGTAATCGCGACAGTGGGCTCAGACAGCATTACCGTGGCTGATCTCGCAAGGGTCAAAGCAAACGCAATGCAGAGGTTTGGCGGCCGCATTAACATAGCCCAACTGGGAGGCAGCAAACTTTTTCTCGATGGCATGATCAGGAAACTCATAGTCAATCAAGAGGCTGAGCGTTTGGGCCTGGGTGCAAGTGATGAGGAACTCGCGAAAAGACTCAGGGAGCAGTTCACCGATGCGACCGGTAACTTCATCGGTCTTGAAAAATACAAAGAGGCCGTGGTCGCGAACTACGGTGATGTCGAAAAGTTTGAAAACGACGTTCGCGCCGAGATCGCCCAGGAGAAACTGCGAGCATTCGTAATTGCGAGCGTCAACGTTTCCGACGCAGAGCTCGAAGAAGAGTACAAACGGCGCAATTCGACTTTCGACGTTAGCTATGTTGCCCTGGCTGCCGACAAGCTCGCCGAGAAGCTTCAGCCGAGCGACGACGAGATGCGCAGTTATTTCGAGAGCCACAAGACTGACTACCGCTATCTCGAGCCACAGAAAAAAATTCGTTACCTGTTTATCGAAACTGACAAGGTTGGTTCGAAGTTACAGATCTCAGAACCGGACTTGAAAGCTGAGTACGACGGAATGAAACCCGAGCACAAGGAAGCGGGAGTCAAGGTCCAACAGATCGTCTTGAAGGTAGCGCGTAAGGATCTGGATCCGCAGGTCGAACAAAAGGCCAGGGATCTGATTGCGAAGCTACAGACTAAGGGTGGCAAGGTCACCGAGGAAGCTTTTGGAGAAGCAGCTCGAGGAAACTCTGAAGATCCTGCTACTGCAAGGAACAACGGTTTTCTGCCGACACCCTTCAAGAAGAACCCAAACAAACCTCACGGACTCCTCGATCGAGCCGTAGACATGCAACCGGGAGATATAT
Source organism: Pyrinomonadaceae bacterium (assembly GCA_025937955.1). Classification (GTDB taxonomy): domain Bacteria; phylum Acidobacteriota; class Blastocatellia; order Pyrinomonadales; family Pyrinomonadaceae; genus PSRF01. The sequence goes on along the minus strand of JAICQI010000001.1, from coordinate 1,127 downwards.
CTGACATCCCGATTCGCTACGCAGGTAACTTCTACATCCTGCGTCGCGGAGACAGCGTTCCGAAAACCTTTGCCGAAGCAAAGCCGGAGTTGCTGGTGTCGTTGCGCAATCGTCGTGGCTATAGCGCAGCGCGTCAGATTGCGCAGAAAGCCAAGACCCGTTTGCAGGAAACAAAAGATCCGCAGAAGGTGGCCCAGGAGTTTGCCGCTGAAGCAAGTATGAGCCCCACTGCCATGGTCCGGGAAACTGCGTTCCTCAAGCCCGGCGACGACGTGCCCGACATCGGCGTCAACCAGGAGTTTGAGCAGGCGCTTGCGGCCCTGAGTAACCCTAACGATGTTGGCGAGCCAACCGGCATCAAGGGTGGCTTCGCGATTCCGATGCTGGTCGAAAAGAAAGAGCCACGTATTCCGGAATTTGACGAAGTGAAATCCAAAGTCGCCGATGCGATCAAACAGCAGCGTGCCAAGGAACAGCTCGAGCAGAAAGCGAAAGACCTGCTGGCGTCTGCAACGACTCCGGATGCACTCAAGGCTGCCGGAGAGAAGGAAGGCTATGATTCGGGTTTGGAAGAGGGATTCAAACTCGGTTCGTCACTCGGTAAGGCAGGCATCAGCACTGCTCTCGACGATTTAATCAACAGCTTGAAGCCGGGCGAAGTCAGCAAGACTCCGATCAAGGTCGAAGACAAATGGGTGCTTGTCGGCCTCAAGGCCAAAGTTGACGCTGACCAGAGTGGGTTTACGGCGCAGCGCGATACGTTGAGACAATCGTTGCTCGGCGAGCGGCAGGACCAGGTGTTTGAAGACTACATCGCGGGCGTGCAGCAACGCATGAAAAAGGATGGCAAGATTGAGATCAAGCAGGACGTGTTAACCAAACTGGATGAATCGGAACCTGCAGCGGAACCAATCTTCCCGGGTGGCCTGAATCTTCCCAACTAAGTAACACGGATTTTCAGTAACACGGATTTTCACGGATTTCAGTAACACGGATTTTCACGGATTTCATGCGGATTAAAGATCTGGATGAAATCCGTGTTTATCTGCGGCTTAGTTTCCCAGTAGTGGTCCAATCTCAGCCTGGGCCACGCTCGTGCGTATCTGCAACTCGTTTGCATTCGCATT
>JAICQI010000205.1 GCA_025937955.1 Pyrinomonadaceae bacterium | reverse complement strand
CAACCGGCTGGCGGCCATGACGATGGATCTGATAGGCGCCAGTTCTTACGTATGGCACTGGAAACACGTAGTCGTACATCATACTTACGTCAACATCACGGGCCATGATGCCGATATTGATATCGCTTTTTTCGGCCGGTTAACGCCACATCAGAAGAGATTCAAACTTCATCGCTGGCAGCATTTCTATTTGTGGCCACTCTACGGATTGAATGTCGTCAAGTGGAATCTCTACGATGATTTCCGTGACGTAATCCTTGGTCGAATTGGGACCACGCGAATGCCGCGGCCGAAAAGGTGGGAACTCGCCGGGTTTGTCGGTGGTAAAGCGCTGTTCCTCACATTGGCTTTTGGCTTACCGCTTTTGTTCCATCCCGTCTGGATAGTGCTCCTGTTCTACGTTCTGATAGTCGGGCTTGCAGGCGTGGTTACCAGCGTTGTGTTTCAACTTGCTCACTGCGTTGAAGAGGCCGAGTTCCCCTTGCCGCAAGAGGACTCCGGTTCGATGGAAAATGCGTGGGCTATCCATCAAGTTGAAACCACCGTGAATTTTGCTCGACGCAGTAAAGTCGAGAGTTGGCTCTTAGGTGGGTTGAATTTTCAGATCGAACATCACCTTTTCCCTCGTGTATGTCACGTCAATTACCCTGCCATCTCAAACCTCGTGGAACAGACCTGTAGAGAGTTTGGCGTGAGATATAGTGAGCACACCTCCTTTCGTGCCGGACTCTTGTCTCACTTCCGCTGGTTGCGCCGCATGGGTGCGCGAACAGCCGGCGGCCCGCAGTTAATCGCTGCCCCAGAATACGGACCAGCAGAGTGATGTCAGGAGCGTGTTGTTATGAGACAACGCCAGTGTGATCTGCCCACCAGCCTGGGGTGGCCACGGAGGGCCACCCCTACAAAAACTCCCGCATTACTCGAGTGTCCGTCGCGTTTTGTAGGGGTGGCCCTCCGTGGCCACCCCATGATTCCAGTTTTTGTGCAAAGCCGGATTGTTGCGTTTGTAAAAATCCATCGCGGAAATACGCATAGGCAGCGCCGTGAAATTCGTTGTTGCCGCTGGCCCACTTTTAGAAAACGCAGCTGCGGCGCAACAGATGAGAATGAAGACAAAACCTAAGACTAGTTGGTTGAGACGAGGTGAGAACTTTTGATCGGCGTGTTTCGATCTAGTGTCGCGCACTGATTAACACAGTTCTTTTTTTGTTGCAAGTTTTGTATTTTAGTTGCACGGAATTCTTGTGGCCTGTGGTAGACTCTCGCTCGCTCTAGGTCAAGCCTTTCGTTGTCTCATATCAGTCAACCTTACAAAGACATTAGGAGACCTTTCTATGTCCATCTTCAAAATCACAATCAATGCGGGTCCACCTGCGAAATTTACCCCAAATCCGCAGGTAATAGCTGCGAACGACAGTGTCTTCTGGTTCAATGCCGATCAAACTCTGGCTCATTGGCCCGCGCCGAGCAAAGCAAATCCGACGGGGTTCATGTCTTACCAGATTCCCCCAAACTCACAATCCAGTTTGGCCGGCTTTGGCAATCCCGGAACCTTCAACTACGTTTGCGTCAATCACGACGGCGAAACCGGGCAAATAATTGTAAAGACCCCGAAAGCAGTCTCGTTCGGTAAAAAGACGAAAAAAGGCGGGTTCGGCGGAAAGACTAAGAAAGGCCCGTTCGGTGGAAAGTCTAAGAAAGGCCCGTTCGGTTCCACCACGAAATAGTTCGCTCTGAATACTCAATCCCGGCGACCTCATCGTAAGCCCCCAGCCAAAGCTGCGGGAGGCTGCTGCATAACCTTAAGTGAGGAGATTCCCATGGCAGATAAGAGGAACATCACAGATCAGGCGGAGAAGCCAGATCACAACGAGTCATCCAGCATCACGGAGGAGTCGGGATTCACTCGGCGGGACTTCCTCCAACAGACCATGGCGGTGGCGTCGGGATTGGCACTCGGTTCGGTGTTGCCGTCCTATGCCAATGAGCTGATTTCGGCAGAGCCGCAAGCTTGTGCTGGCCCAAGCCCGGGTCAGGGCCAGCCGCTTCAAACAATCATGGAGATCAAGAGTGCGGGTTCTGGTACCGGCCCCAAAACGCTACAGGCGGTATTAAAAATTCTCGATGAACAGAGGAACTACTTTGGAAACATTGCCGGGACCAACACGCCGTCGCTTCAGTGTGCACGGATGCGTTATATCTCCGGCTACGATATGAATAACACGAGTGACGTTTGGCCTAAGATTAAGGGCTTCCCGAGTCCTGCACCAACGCTTCGGGTCAGCGTGGGGGACAACGTTCAAATCACCCTCGTTAACAACGTTAACACTGCTCTCTTCGATTCAAACCAGCTGGACGTAGCTGAAAAAGGCACGACTGACACCGCCTGTGCTGAAAACATGTCGGACGGTGTCAATCTTTATCCGGGTAGGCCAACCTGGGAAACCCTGCCAAACTGCTTCCATGGTTCGAGTTCGACCAATTTGCATTTTCATGGTACTCACATCAGTCCCAGCGGAATTGCCGACAACATCCTGATAAATCTTCGACCCTCACCCAGGACATTGCCGGCAGGAGAGAACAGCAAACCGTTAATCACCGAACAGACTGTGGCCGCGATGTTCAAGGACATATTCGCCCAGTGCGCAACCAAGTCTCCGTGGCCGCTGCTGTGGAGTGATTGGACCCCGGCCTGGCAAAATTTCCAGAAGACCGAGCTCGTAAAATATGACAACAGCGCTCCCTGGAGGGGTCAGAATCCGCCAGCAGGAGGGCCACCGGTGCTGCCGGAACACAATCGCCTATGGTGGAACAACCAGCACCTGATAGATCTTTATCAGTTGCCGCAGTATTACATCGGCGCTTTCCCCTACTGCTTTACACCGCCGAAATGGAATGGTCTGCCAACCAGCATGGGTCAGGCGCCTGGGACGCACTGGTACCACGCTCACAAGCACGGCTCAACGGCCATAAATCTGGCTAACGGCATGGCCGGCGCGCTGATCATTGAGGGTGATTACGATGCGGGACTGCAGAGCTACTATCAAAGCAAAGGGGTAAATCTAAAGGCCAACGAAAAGGTGTTGGTGTTGCAGCAGATCTCAGCCACGGTCGGTCTGCTTCGTCCTCGGGGAACAAAGGATTTCGTTTGGGTGAATGGGCAGTACCAGCCTGTCATCGAGATGAGGCCGAACGAAACGCAGTTCTGGCGGATTATTAATACCTGTCACCAGCAAGCAGTGCCGCTTGACCAATCGAATGCCATCAAGTGGGTGCAAACCGCTCAGGACGGCATCCAGCTCGACCCCCAGAACTATAATCCAGATCCGAATTTCAAAAGCAACACATTTCCAAATCCGCCACAGGCTTTCCAGGTCAACGGTACCGGCCCTTGGTTCTCAACCGGCAGCCTGGCGCCCGGCAACCGGATAGATTTACTAGTGCAAGCACCGAGCACGGCCAACAATTATCCGGTCACGTTTGGAGGTACTCTGCTGTTCACCGTAAAGGTAACAGGTACAGCAGTGCCTGCCGTCCCGTTCCCGACCCAGGCTCAATTTCCAAAGATGCCAGGATTCCTTTCGGACATCGTTCCACCGACGGGCATGGTTGTGCGGAATATCCGTTTCAATACCACGAAAACACAGTTCGCAAGTCCTACTCCTACACCTACGCCACAAGGAACTCAACGAGGGCGGAACCCGAGTAACGCACCGCCGCCGCTGGTGCCCAATGCGCCCCCGACACACACGATCAACGGCAAGCAGTTCAGCGGTGAAATAGACCAATACATGAAACTCGGCGCAACTGAAGAGTGGAACTTGTTTAATGACTCTATTACAGGAGGGCCTGTGCATCCGTTCCACATCCACGTCAATCCGTTTCAGATAGTTAGGTGGTTTGACCCGGCTATCATGGCCCCGTCTTTGCGGTCCACGGGCGTGCCAATGAGGAGCCCCTGGGTTTGGTGGGATAATTTCGCGATTCCTGTGCAGGGCTGGGTGACGATGTGGACTCGGTTCGTAGATTTTACCGGGACATACGTTTTCCACTGCCACATCCTGGGCCACGAAGATCGTGGGATGATGCAACTGGTCAATGTCAGTCCCGCCGTCACCCCCATGGCGCACGAGTAAACGAAGTAAACTTTTGCCGAAGAATCTAAAGGGTTGTCAGGTAACTGACAACCCTTTGGTATGTGAGAACGTTAGGGCTGGACACTCACAACTTTGGTGTTTTATCCAAATTTATCGATGATCCAGTTTAGATCTTCAAATCTCTGAAGATCACGTTTCTTACCGTCTGACCACTCCTCAGCCTCACTTCAATTTTCTTGTCAAAAATCATTTTTTCGAACATCGCGAGGTGATGTCGAATTGCGAGCGAGTCGGCATATTCTTTGCTTAATCGATTTCTATCACAACCTCCCTTAACCCAGACAACCAGACGTAAGTTCCGAGTCTTTCTCCGAGCCTACGCCCCATCGCCAGGAGGAGCCCATGTACAACAATCTCTCTTCAGGAACTGAGTGTGTAAAAAGCGTCTTCACCCTGATGCTTTTTGCCTCACTGATTTTTACTCTTTCCGCATTCACCGCGTCTGCTCAAACGTCGCAAACCACGGTGAGTGGAACAGTCAAAGATCAAAACGGTGCTTTGGTTGCCGGAGCCACCATCACGCTGATCGACGCCAGGACAAAGGCGGAAAGAACAGCGACGACGAACGATGATGGTTTTTTCCTCTTCACCAACGTTCTGGCGGGCGATTATCGAATCACCGCTGAAGGTGGAGGATTCAAGAAAACCGAAGTTAATAGTGTGAAGGCTGCCGTGAGTATTCCAGCCACTGTCAATCTCGTAATGGAAACGGGACAGATCTCCGAAACAGTTCAGACGACTGCTGCCGACTCACAGACCGTTATCAACACTGAGAATGCCGAGTTGTCGACAGTCGTAACAGAGAAGCAGATCAACGATCTGCCACTAAACGGACGCAATCCCGTTCAGCTCGCAGCCCTGCAAGCCGGAGTTGCGACCAACACCACCACCAGGAATGCCAATGTTAATGGAATGCGAGGTAGCTATAACAACATCACCTGGGACGGTATCAACATTCAAGAGAACTATCTCCGCGGCAATGCAAGCAGCGGTTTGTTTGCGCAGGCAGCACCAAGCGTTGTTGGCGTTGGCGAGTTTACGATAACAACCCAGAATGCGAGTGCAGCTGACGGGACGGGCGCGGCACAAGTTAAACTCGTCACGCCGCGCGGCAGCAGTAGTTACCACGGTTCACTCTTTGAGTTCTGGCGTAATTCCGCACTCAACGCCAACACCTTCTTCAACAATGCAGCGGGTCAGCCTAAGCCTTACCTGAACCAGCATCAATTTGGTGGAAACATTAGCGGCCCTTTCGCTTTGCCTCGTTTTGGCGAAGGAGGAGATGTTTTTACACAGAAAGAAAAACTGTTCTTCTACGTCTACTACGAGCAAACGAAGGAAGCACAACAGACTCTGCTAACGCGAACAGTGCTTACCGCACCAGCGCGTGCAGGCAATTTCACTTACCGCCGCGTTGACAACGGTCAATTACAAACAATCAACGTGTTGAATTTGACCGGAAGAACTATCGATCCCCGTATCAATGGTTTGATAGGTCAAACGCCATTGCCGAATGATCTTGCCGGCGATCGCATAAACACAAACGGCTTCAGCTTCAACTCGCCGTCGGGTAGCACTGAAAAATTGTTCGGCTACCGTATAAACTACGATCTATCGCAGAAGCACCGGTTCGACGTGGTCTATAGCAGGGATTCCATTTCGGTTCCCAACGACACGTTCAACAACACTGGAGAACCTTTCCCAGGTCTTCCGGGCAAGGGTCAGTTTCCACAACGCAGTCGCGGGGCCGCGGCCTGGAACTGGGCACCCACGCAGTCGATAACCAATGAGTTGCGGGCGGGCTATTACCACCAGCGATCGCTCTTTATTGGGGAGGAAATTGCGTATGAAGGGAATACCAGATTGGCGTTTCCGCTAAATCTAACCAATCCCGTCCAGAACTCTCTGACCAGTGGTCGTAACGGCAGGATCCACGAAGTAATCGATAATGCCTCATGGGTCCGCGGCAATCACTTGTTCCGCTTCGGTGGCAATTACCGCCGAACCCATCTTGAACCCTTCAGTTTTGCCGGCGTTATTCCGCAGTACTCGCTCGGCTTCGGCACAAACAATCCCAACCCGCTTAGTTCCACCAATCTCGCGCAATTCCCCGGCAGAATCGGCACGACTGAATTCAATAACGCCAGCAATCTGCTGGCTTTCTTAAGCGGAGCTGTTTTCCAGGGCACGCAGACCTTTAACGTGACCAGCGCGACGTCGGGCTTTGTCGAAGGTGCGGAGCAACGACGCAACCTGATCTTTGATCTGTACGCAGGTTATGCCGCCGACACTTGGCGGATGCGACCGAATTTAACGCTCAATCTCGGGTTGCGTTATGAATACATCAGCCCCGTTCGTGAGCGAGACGGAATCGGTCTGTTGCCAGTAGGTGGACTGGAGGCTTTAACAAATCCGAACGTCCAAATAGATCTGGCAGGAGGCGGAGCCGGCACTCGTCCATTCTATAAGCCTGACAGGAACAATTTTGCTCCTAACTTGAGTTTCTCCTGGGATCCGTTTAAGGAAGGCAAAACGGCAGTTCGTGGCGGTTATTCGTTGTCGTTTGTGATCGACAGCGTGATCCAAATGGCAGAGAATGCTGCGATCGACGGTAACCAGGGCCTAACCTCTTCTCCGAATGTGAATACTCTCTCGGGTACTGTCAGCGGTGGCGGGTTGCGTCCGATCGATGAGCCTAATTTCGTTGTGCCCCGCACCCTGACTGACCAGTTAGCACTTAGCCAGTTTCCGACGATATTCACGATAAATCCCGAGCTCAAGACACCTTATGTTCAGCAATGGACGCTCGGAATTGAGCACGAGATCCTTCCGAACACTGCAGTGGAGGTAAGATACGTTGGAAACCGCGGAACGAAACTGCTTCGAGGCATTGACATCAATCAGGTCAGAATCTTCGAGAATGGTTTTCTCCAGGACTTCCAGCGCGCTCAACAGAACCTCGTACTGTCTACGGCTCTGAATGCTACTAATTCCGCGATTCCAGCAAGTCCGGCTTTCAATCCGGCAGTGCCAGGTAGTCAGCAACTTTTGATCTTCCCGTCAATCGGCAGGAGAGGTCTCTTCACAACTGCAACCGGTAACACGCTCGACTCTACCATCGTCAACCTCATCAGCCAGGGACAAGTCGGCGAATTGGTAAACACGTACGTTGCTTCTCGAAACACTTACCTCACACCGGGTGTAAACGGCGCAACGCTAGGCCCCGCATTTTTCCTGCCCGCGAATTTCAGAGCAGGTGCGGTCGACTTCATCGGAAATGGCTCGTGGTCTACCTACAACGCCTTGCAGGCTGAAATTCGTAGACGCCTGAGTCACGGACTGTACTTCCAGGCGAACTACACTTACAGCAAGGCCTACACTGACTTTGAAGGAAGCGACGCCAACTTCTCGGCACTCCTCGATCTGGCTCAAGGAGGGGTTGTTGAAAAGAAACGGCAGACAAATGATGTCACGCATATCTTCAAGGCAAACGCCGTGTGGGAACTGCCGATTGGACCAGACAAGCGACTGTTCAACTTTGATGGATTTCTCGGTCATCTCTTCGGCGGCTGGCAGATGAACGGGATCTTAGAGAAGCGTACCGGGCGTCCGATCTCATTCATCTCCGGACGAGGAACTCTCAACCGGTCAGCTCGATCAGGGAAAAATACGGCGACTACCTCGTTGAGTGTCGAGGAGTTGAAGAACAGCATTGGTACTTTCTTCGATCCCGTCACCGGTCGTCCGCTGATCCTCGACCCGCGGCTGATTGGTCCCGACGGACGCGCAAATCCCGCGTTCTTTGGTCATCCTCTGCCTGGCACCACCGGGACTCTCCATCTGACACCTGTAAGCGGACCGGGCTTCTGGAATTTCGATTTCAGCATGATCAAGAGGACCCGGATTTCGGAACGCACCAACATTGAATTTCGTGCGGAGTTCTTCAATGTTTTGAATCACACGAACTTCTTCACGGGAGAGAATCAGACCATCACCAGCACCACATTCGGGCAGGTCACTGACACGTTTGATCCGCGAATAATTCAATTTGCGGTGAAGTTCAACTTCTAGTGATCTCCTTCAACGTGGAAATGCCGGAGTTTCGAAAGAAAACTCCGGCATTTTCATTACGCTTTTTCGTTTGTTGGTTCAGTCCGACTTTAGCGCCACCAACGGATCGACTCGCGTTGCGCGACGCGCCGGGATGTAACATGCCACCAGCGCCACTGCAACCAACGCGAGAGCCGCAAACGGCAGAATCAGCGGATCGCGTGTGGGCAATGATGGGATGAGGTAGATCAATAGTTTCGATACGCCGTACGCACCGAAGCCGCCTAACAACGCTCCCAGTCCGACTAACGCAGTTCCTTTGCTCAACACCAACCACAAAACATCGCGAGCCTGCGCTCCGAGCGCCATTCGAATTCCGAGTTCTCCAGTACGTTGGACCACCGTGTACGAGACAACGCCGTAGATTCCAATCACCGCCAGGATTACACCAATCGTCGCAAACGCTCCCAGCAAACTCCCCAGCAGCGAAACGTT
>JAICQI010000023.1 GCA_025937955.1 Pyrinomonadaceae bacterium | reverse complement strand
GGTTCCAAGAACGAGGTGCTTGGTCGCACCGGCTTTGCCCACCTGTTTGAGCATGTGATGTTCACGGGGTCAGGGCATGTGCCTTACGGGCTGCACGACAAGCTTACCGAAGGCGTCGGTGGCTCGAACAATGGCTCGACGAACAACGATCGCACCAACTACTTTGAGATCATCCCCTCCAACTATCTCGAGTCGGCGTTGTGGATCGAAGCGGATCGCATGGGATTCCTGCTCGATAAACTCGACATTGCCAAGCTCAACGCGCAGCGCGATATCGTCAAAAACGAGCGACGACAGGGTGTCGACAATCAGCCATACGGCCGCGTCAGCGAGATCTTCTCCGCCGCGATGTACCCGAAGGATCATCCTTATTCATGGCCCGTAATCGGTTATATGACTGATCTCACCGCGGCATCGGAGGAAGACGTGAAGTCGTTCTTCCGGCTTTACTACGCGCCAAACAACGCCACCCTCGCAATCGTCGGAGATTTTGATCCGGCACAGACGAAGGCCTGGATTCAGAAGTACTTTGGCGACTTGCCGAAAGGCCAAACGGTGCAAAGACCTTCCGTCCCGCTCGGCAAGTTAACGGCGAACAAGCGGCTGGTCTACGAAGATCGCGTACAAGTCCCGCGGCTGTACATTCAGTGGCCTACCGTCGGATTCAAGAATGACGACAGTTACGCGCTTTCATTGATGGCGTCGATCCTGTCAGGCTCGCGAACGTCTCGTTTGCAGAAAGCACTGGTCTACGATTCGCCAAAAGCGTCGGGTCTGTTTAGTTTTCAAAACTCATCGGAAGACGTGGGCGTGTTTCAACTCACTGTCATTCCACGACCCGAGGCGACTCTGACGGAGTTGGAAGTTGCCGTCGACGAGATACTCCAGAAATTCAGGGCCGAAGGTCCGACTGCGGAAGAGTTGCAAAAAGCAAAGAGCGGTTTGGAGTTGAACTTCCTGCGCGGCCTGGAATCCAACCTGGGTAAGGCGGAACAACTGAATGCCGGCTCTGTTTTTTACGGCAACCCCGGCTACTTCAGCACCAACTATCAGAAGACGCTGGCGGTTACGGCCGCTGACGTTAAGCGCGTTGCTAATCAGTATCTAACGCGATCTCGCATCGTGCTGAGCGTCGTACCGAAGGGCAAGAAAGACCAGGCTTCAAAAGCAACCGAAAGCGAAGCTGTCAGCGTGCTCGACGGCAAACGACAAGGAGGTAGATCATGAAGTCACAAAGAAAAGTCCTTGCACTCGCAGCCGCGATCGTTATCAGCATCGCAAACATTGTTGCGCCGGCGCAGCAGCCACTCGATCGCACGAAGGTGCCAACGCCGGGCAAAACTCCAGTGCTTCGCGTTCCCACCTGGACCAAAACTCAGTTGGCCAACGGTGCAACGTTAATCGTTTCGGAGCGTCACAGTTTGCCTCTGGTGTCATTTGGCATCACGTTTGTCGGAGGGGGTAATCAGTTTGAACCGGCTGGAAAACGTGGTGTGGCGACTTTTACTCAGTCGATGTTGAGTGAAGGTACCACGACCAAAACCGGCGATCAGCTCTCAGATGCGATGCAATTGCTGGGTGTCGGTATCGGCACAGGCATCAGTGGCGAAGAAGGAACGACGAGTTTTGTATCGAGTACGAAGAACTTCGACGCTGCGCTCGCTATCCTTGCAGACATGATGCTCAACTCAACGTTCCCGGCCGAAGCACTCGAACGATTGCGTGCGCGTACGCTGGTTGGCCTGGCGCAAGCGAAGGATCAACCAAACGCCATCGGCGCGAACGTGTTTGCGAAGATTCTTTATGGCGAGGCACATCCTTACGGGCAACGCATGACAGAGGCTTCGGCGAAGGCGATCACGCGCGATGATGTAATTGCCTTTCATAAAGCTTACTTTCAACCGGGACGTGCGATTATCACCGTCGTCGGCGACATCACTCCGAGCAACGCTAAGGCTTCGGTTGAGAAAGCTCTCGCGGCATGGGCCAAGGGCGGGTCTAAGCCGTCGTTCGATTATCCAAAGTTGCCCGAACTCCAGCCGGCTAAGATCTATCTGGTTGATAAGCCCGGAGCGGCGCAGTCAGTCTTTAATATCGGACTGCCTGGACCACCACGAAATACGCCTGACTACTTCGCGCTGCAAGTGCTCAACACGATCCTTGGTGGCATGTTCCAGTCGCGGCTCAACGCGAACATTCGCGAGCAGAAGGGCTACAGTTATGGCGTGAATTCAAACTTCAGTTATGGCAAGGGGCCGGGGGCGTTTCGCACGGGCGGCGCAATCGTCTCCAACAAAACAGATTTGGCGCTGATCGAGTTCATGAAGGAGTTAAAGGGGATCGTTGGCGACATTCCAATCACCGACGAAGAGATTAAGACGGCAAAGGAATCGCTGATCCAGCGACTGCCACAGCGTTTCGCTTCGGTTAATGGAATCAGCGACGCGATCACGTCGCTCACCGTGCAGGGTTTGCCGGATGATTACTATCAGACGTATGCGAAGAATGTGTCCGCGGTGACTAAAGACGATCTGCTGCGGGTCGCGAAGCGCTACATTGATTTGAATCATCTGTACATTGTGATCGTCGGCAACCGCGCGGAAATAGAAGCTGGGTTGAAGGCGACGAATATCGCGCCGATCACGTACGTTGACATCGATGGCAATCCCGCTGCGCCCGCGGCGCCGTCGAGCCAGTAATTAATTTGTAGCGTCGTACTTGAAGACGATCTGCATTAATCGTTGGGCCAGAGATTCGGGGACGAGCGCGAGTGCCGTTCTTCGCAAGCCTCTGGCCCACACGTTTTCCCACTGTCCGATGTTCCCGTAATGACGTGAGTAAAAACTGACCGCGCTCGTCCGTTTGTGACGAGCGCGCTCGTATCTTCTCAACGCCTCTTCGTTCGCACCATTACTCTCGAAACACCGCGCCAGCACCATCGCGTCTTCCATCGCCAGGCAACCGCCTTGTCCGAGATTGGGTGTCGTCGGATGAATTGCGTCGCCCAGTAAAGTCATTCGTCCGCGGCCCCAGGTTCGAGTTGCAGGGCGATCGAACGCGCCTGTTTTCAGTATTGATGAGGATGGTGTGGCTTCGATAAGTTGCAGCACCGGTCGATACCAGCCGTCGAACACGCGCAACAAGTCGTTGGTATTCGTAACGTTGGCTGTGGCCCACCAGCCGAGCCGTCCCTTACCGACCGGACCGAGACCGAAGCGCTGGCCGCGTCCGTGCAGCTCGACCGCGGCGCCAGAAGGAATCGCGCTGAGAATCGTCGGAGATATGCCGCGCCAAACCGTGTAGCCGCGATAAACGGGATCGTGGTCGTTGAGGAATTGCGAACGGATGCGCGAGTGAATTCCATCAGCGCCGATCAGGAAATCAGACTCTATCGAGTCGCCATTCGCGAACTTCGCGATCATCTTCTCGCCACGTTGCTCGTGTTGAACGAGCTCGCTGTCGAGATGGATTGATGATTGTGGGAGAGCAGTCAGGAGTGTGTGTTGTAAATCGGCGCGGTGAAGCGCGACGGCAGGATAGCGGCGATCTTTAATTGAGACGCGATTGATTAACCTGCCGTGCTGGTCCAGCCAGCGTATCTCGTCCATCACACCGGCTTGCTCGAGAATCTTGTCAGCGAGGTTCAATCGATCGAGGACGCGCATCGCGTTGGGCCAGATAGCAATGGCGGCGCCGACGTCGAGCAGCGCGGGCGCCTGTTCGAAGACCTCCGGCTCAAACCCGCACTGTCGAAGTGCCAGCGCAACAGTCAACCCACCAATGCCGCCGCCAACGATCGCGATCCGGACCATTAGCCACAAAAAAGCACAAAAGGCTCAAAAAAGGAAGCCAATTTAAAATTCAGTTTATGTGCCTTTTGCGGCTAAGAACACAAGCGAAGATCACCGACGCAGAATGGGCCGGGTTCCGGAAGGCCGCTGCGGATCTGGTCGGTCGTGAAGCGTCGTGTTGGGACTAAATCGTATGGCAGCGGCACGACCGGCGTGCCGGGTTCGACGACGCCTTCCGACAAGATGCGAACCTGGGCGAGGGAAGTGAGCGGGATTTTCATGGTCCATTCGAAAAAGCTCGCCATAGATATATGACATACGACAGGGAGCGGCAACATGAGTGGTTGTTTGCCGACTACTTCCGCAACACGCCGCACCGCTTCACTCAGGTAGATCTCTTCAGGACCAAGCACGGCCACCGTTTGTCGTTTCAACCGCCGATCAATGAGTGCCGCGCGCATTACGTGCACCAGATCCTCAATGGCTAATGGTCGGATGCTTTTTTCTTTGAAACCTACGAGGCCGAAGACGGGGAAGGTGTGGAGGGCGTGGCTCAGATGATCGAGCATGTGATCGCCACGCCCGTAGACCACACCGGCTTTGAGGATCGTGTAGTCAAGTCCGGAGTCGCGCAGGATCTCTTCCGCTTGCCACTTCGACTCGTGATAAGGCGAGCCACAGTTTGGCCGCGCCCGCAGAAAACTCATCAACACGATCTTCTCGACGCCCGCAGCCTTCGCGGCCTCGACCACGTTGCGCGTGCCTTCGACGTGAACGCGCTCGTAAGTCTGCTCACCAAGCTCACGATTAATGCCGGCACAGTGGGCAATTGCTTGGCAACCAGTAAACAGTTCCCGAAGTTGCTCAGCATTCGAAAGGTCATTAATTCGAAATCGCGCATCGTCATTCCTCGACCTTCTTGCGATGAGCACCAATTCATGCGCTTCAGACTCGAGTCGGGTGGTCAGATGTGCGCCGACGAAACCTGTAGCTCCAGTGATTGCAATTCTCATGTCTCCTCCTAACTAAGCAACCCGTTTCTGCCATTCCAGAAATCTCGTTCCGAGACACTGGTGCTCCTCGACGTTTCGTCTAGTCGGAGCGGCAGTCAAGATAGTTAGTGGCTTAATTTCATTCATAGGTGCAGCCAGTCGCGCTACTAGAAAGACGGCCCAGGCGATAAGGAACGTCGCTAAAGTAGCGCTGACAATCCATTCGTTGGACCAATGTAGCCTCGTATAGCGAAGGAAAAAGAAAAAAGCGAAAAAGCCATACAGATTTACAAGTAATCCCAGAGCCGGAAGAATCACCTTTTTGGGTGATCTGAAAGTCAGGTAAGCGGTAACTGCGAGATAAATTAACGGATGTGCGAAAGTTCTGCCGTCGAGCTTCGGGCTGATTAATGGTTCCCAATTAGGAGTGCCACAGCTATACCGCAGAATCCAAACTCCCAACCCGATTAGACTAAGAAATCGCAGTGGCAACATACCGAGTGTTGCCAACACACTTTTGGATCCAACCCTTTCACCATCGACGACAATGCTTCCAAACGTAAACAGCCCCCACGGCTTTATGCTGGAACCAACGAAGAGTGCCGTTGGCACTGCAGGTGACAAACTGATAATCAGCCAGTTCGCAAAGTCATTGGATTCAAAGTGGAAATTGAAAAAGGTAGCGAGAGCAAAAGCTCCAATACTCGCAACGGCAACTCTTGCCAAAGCTCCCATTCGAATTCCAGTCAACCGATAGAAGCCCCACATAATCGATGCCTTGAAAACGCCAAGGGGCCCGCCTGCAAGCATAAAAAGCGGTGTGAGCAAGATCACCTTAATAAACGTCGCATGGCCGGCCCAAAGAACAGAAGCAACAACGTATGTAAAGCCACCCAACACGCCTCCGGCATAGCCTTGTAGCAGAAATGTACCGGGAATCCTCTCTTCTAGTTGAAATGGTCCATTCGTCGTTTTCATATAAGCCTCTCAATCTCACGCCTCGCTTTCGTCGCCATCCGGCAATGCTTCTCTAATTTCCTCTACTAAACGTAGCGCCTGCTTGCGCAGTGGCCGCATAAACGGATTACTCGCGAGGTGGATCAGCTTGTCGAGCAGATCGACTGTGTGGTCGATCAAACGGTGTGTGCGCCTGTGTTTTGGTGACTGATCGTGAATCCAGAAGAGCACGACACCCATGCTGTAGACCCAAAGCAAATACGGGAGCTCGGCTCGCAGATCATTTGGTATTCGCGCCTTCGTGCCTTCAATCACCGTCGCGAAAAGTTGAATACCCGCGTCACGCACAGGGTCTGTCTCGTCGGCGAAAGGATTCAACGGGCTCTGCGGGTTGCCGGCGGTTTTGAAAAGCACGCCCGCAAACTGGTGATACGGTTCCATCGTTTCCATCTTCGTTCGCATCACTGTAAGCAGGCGTGCTCTTAGTGTTTTGTCATTCTCGAGTGCCGGTAATGCAGCGGCGACATGACTCTCGTGGAGGCGTTGATAGAAGGCCTGAATCAGATATTCCTTCGAGCGAAAGTAGTAGTAAGCGTTACCGAGTGACACGCCTGCTTTTTGAGCAATGGCGCGCATGGTTGTTTCGTCGTACCCGCGCTCGCGAAACATCTCCAGAGCGGTTTCAAGGATGAGCGCCCTGGTCTGGTCACCCTTGGAAATCTTGTCGGTCTTCTTTTTACGCGTCGCTGTCATCGTGTCACCTGTTGAGTCCCGCGGCGCGACCGATCTGGTACCGGTTCTGCGAGATCAACGAAACCACGCGTTTGGTAGTGGGCAGCAATTCCGGTGTGGCGAGTCGATAAGACCAGTCGCGATACCGGGCGAGCGCCCAAAGAACCATCAGCCAGGCTTTCGGACCAAAATAGACCGCGCCATTGTCATCACCGATCACAGTCAAATCCTTCTTCGTCAGATCGTGATTGAGTTGTGGATAACGCTCGCGCGCTTCCTCAGAAGCACAGGGCACGAAATTGAGCTCGACGATCTTGGACTGTTCCGCGAGCCACTCGTGCGCGCGCCTGCAAAGACCACACTCGGGATCGTAGAGTACGGTTAGCGCGAACATGTCAGGCCTCCTGCTGCTGAACGGGCGTGAACGCATCGGGACCTACGGGTGGTTGATCGCGTACGACTGAGCGACGCCGCATGCGGCTGAAGATGAACAGGTTAAAGAAGTGCATCCCGCCGAGGACGAGGAGCACCAGGCCTACTTTGACGGACAGCGCTTCAATACTTTGTTCCGCCGTAGTGACCACGTAGCCAAGCTTCAGGGCCAGGCTAACGTAGCCGAAGTTGATGAGATAGAAGCCGACGACGAGCAGGTGATTAACGGAGTCGGCGAGGGCTTCATTGCCGTGGAAGACGTCGACGAGGAAGACTCGTCCGTTTTTGTGGAGGGTGCGAGCCACCCAGATGGTCAGGGCGATGCTGACGGCCAGGTAAATCAGGTATGTGCTTATTCCGATTGTCATGGTCAGCCTCCTTAGCTGAATTTGAACACGTTCAACTATGAGCAGAGTACGCCCGGTTCGGGAGGCTGTCAAGAACTTTTTTGAACACGTTCAAGACGCGCGGATTTACGCGGAGCAAAGCCGCGGATTACGTCCTGTCGGTGAAAATCTGTGGCTATTATGTTATTGTTGCCGCGCAATGAAAAATTTCCGAGGAGAAACTAATTGGCAGCAGAAGATCTAATTCCCGCACAGGGCATCATCATCGACAAACAGCCCAACGCCTTCTTCAAAGTTCAGCTCGACAACAGTGATCACGTGGTATTGGCCGCTATCTCCGGCAAGATGAGAAAGAATCGGATCCGGATTCTGGTGGGCGATCGCGTGAGTGTTGAGATGTCACCTTACGACTTGTCGCGCGGACGAATCACTTACCGCTATAAATAGGTCCTATATAGGTCCTATTTAAACTCGAACGACTTCAGAAACCCAAGGAACGACTCGTTCCAGCGCGTTACTGTCTTTTCAGGGCCGACGAGTTTCAGGAAGTAAGGTCCGTTTGGTGTTTCTACCACTGCGGCCAGCAGACGGTACCCGGGTTTGTTCTCGAACGTGCCACTGCCCGGCGTCGTCTCCGCAACGTAAGTTCCCGCTACGTCCACCGTCGTGACTTTCAGCCCGTGCGCCTCAAAATGTTCCTCTTTGGCGACTGCCTTCGAAGATCCACCGTCTGCCTGTTTCATCTGACCAACCCATCGTTCGATATTCGCGGCGGTCGAACCGCCCTGGCCCGGTCCAAAATAATAGAGAACGACCGAACCGTTTTCCGTATCGCCTTCAGCTCGCGTCAGCTTGTACTGCGCCACGCGCATGCTCGAAGTTCTTTCCTCTTCGATCCAACCCGGTGGAACAGTGAACTTCAGCGAGCTTTTTTGAAAAGCAGTATTGAAGAGACACACCAACACAATCAGCGGAAGTAGAGCTAGTCTTCGCATGCACATATTTAAGCGCTAAAGGTCTTAAATGCCAAGGATTTCCGTGACGGTGTCGATAGCGGCGTGGTAGTATTCCTAAATCATGCGTGCCGATGTCGTTCTAATACGGCTTATATTTACGGCAATTTTAGTGATAGCGGGATACAAGCTGGCACCCGTCCGCGATGACCCATGGTTTTCCGCTGTGGCCGGTGCCGTAATTGCTATCTGTATTATCGTTTTCGAGCTACGAATTCGCCGCGCTACGCTGAAAACGCTTATTGGCGCCGCGGTGGGTTCGATCCTGGGCATCATCGGAGCCTATTTAATTGGATCTTTGATCAGCCGGCAGGAGTCGGCAGCCCTCGAACCGTCTATGAAAACGTTCTTAACGTTGTCACTGACGTTTTTCATGGCTTATGTCGGATTGATGGTCGGAGCGGCTAAAGGCGACTATCTCGACCTCTCCGCGTTGGGCGGAATCTTCAGCGACAAAGTAACGCGACGCGACCTGAAGATTCTCGACACGTCAGTGATCATCGACGGGCGTATCGCGGACGTTGCCGAAACAGGATTCTTAACCGGTTCGCTGATCATTCCGCAGTTCATCCTGCGTGAGTTGCAGCAAGTCGCCGATTCCCCTGACTCATCAAAACGCCAGCGCGGGCGACGTGGCCTGGACATGCTCAACCGGCTACAGAACAACAGCTCGCTCGACATTCAAATCGTAGAAACTGACTTTCCCTCCGTGCGCGAAGTCGATCTAAAACTGATCGAGCTTGGCAAACAGCTCGACGCCGTGATCGTCACCAACGATTTCAACTTGAACAAAGTCTCCCAGTTGCGCGGAGTCAGCGTGCTCAATATCAATGAGTTGGCAAATGCGCTCAAGCCGGTCGTACTCCCAGGCGAGGCGATGAGGGTTTTCATCCTGAAGGAAGGCAAGGAATACAATCAGGGCGTGGCCTATCTCGATGATGGAACGATGGTGGTGGTTGATAATGCGCGCCGGTTGATCGGCAAGAACGCCGATATCGCCGTGACCAGCGTGTTGCAGACCACCGCCGGTAAGATGATCTTCGGCCGTCTCTGGGAAGAAGCGGAAAATGGCGGACACAGCGATATTCATCGCACCAACGGCACTTCGCGGCGGCAGGGGCGTGATTCGCGTAACACTCCGGGACCAGTGCGCATTTCGGATAGCGAACCCGTTACGGAGAGCTAACGCCGCCACGCCGCTACGAATTCCTAACCCTTCATGAACATCGCGATTATTGCCGCCGCCGGCGCTGGCACCCGGATGGCGAGCGATCGGCCGAAGCAGTTTCTGCTACTTGCAGGAACGCCGGTGATTTTTCACACGCTCAAAGTATTTGAGCAGTGCGACAGTATTGATGAAGTGATCGTGGTTCTGCCCGCAGAGGAGTCTGCGGGCTTCCTTTCGCTGGCCGGGAAATTCGGCGTGCGTAAGCTGGCGCGCGTTGTTCCCGGAGGAGCCACGCGAGCTGATTCGGTGAAGCGCGGCTTGATGGCGATCAGATCTGCGACTGCCGAGATCGTTGCCGTGCACGATGGTGTGCGGCCGTTTGTAACGGTGGAGGAACTAGACGCAACGATTGCGGCTGCGAAATCCGACGGCGCTGCGATACTGGTTGCACCTGCCACTGATACGATCAAGCAGGTTGGCGATGGAGCGGTCGTAAAGACGTTGGATCGCGGCACGCTTCGGCGGGCTTTGACGCCGCAGTGCTTTCGTTACGAGTTGTTGCGCGAAGCTTATCAGAATGCTGATGTAAATGATCCTTCGTTGACGGACGAGAGCGCGCTCGTGGAACAGCTCGGAAAGCGCGTGAGCATTGTTGAAGGCAGTGCGCGAAACATTAAAATCACGACGGCTGAGGATCTCGCGATTGCGGAAGCAATATTAGCCGCGGATTAACGCTGATGTTACGGATTGGGATTGGCACGGATACACATCGGCTGGTTGAAGGCCGTGAGCTTGTGCTTGGTGGCGTGCGCATCGCGTCGGATCGTGGAGCGGAGGGGCATTCGGATGCGGATGCGTTGCTTCATGCGATTGCCGACGCGATTCTCGGTGCTCTTTGTGAAGGCGATATCGGAGTACATTTCCCGGATAAGGATCCACAGTGGAGTGGCGCGAATAGTCTTGAACTGCTCTCGCGCGTGATGTGGTTGGCGCGCGAACGCAGTCTCCACGTGGTCAATGTTGACTCGACAATCTTGCTCGAAAAGCCAAAACTCAGATCCTACGTCGACGCCATGCGTGAAAACATCGCGGGCGTTTTGGGTATCGATCCGGGTTGTGTGAGCGTCAAGGCGAAGACGGGCGAAGGAGTCGATGCGGTGGGGCAGGGGTTAGCTGTGACCGCTCAGGCCGCTGTTCTGATGGAGAGCAACTAAGGAAAAAGCAGCTTGAGACCACAGGATGTCATAAGGAAAAAGCGAGACGGGCTCAGTCTATCGCGTGAAGAGATCGACTTCTTCATCGAGGGAGTTACCAACGGCCGCATCGCCGATTATCAGGTCAGCGCGCTCCTTATGGCGATTTACCTGAATGGTATGAATGAAGTCGAGCAGCAGGCTTTGACCGAAGCCATGCTCAAGTCCGGCAACATTCTCGACTTCTCTGACATTCCCAAACCAAAAGCAGACAAACACTCGACCGGAGGCGTTGGCGATAAGACTTCGATCATTATCGCTCCCCTCGTGGCGGCCTGTGGTGTTTGTGTGCCGATGATCTCAGGTCGTGGTCTCGGTCACACCGGCGGCACGCTCGACAAGCTCGAATCGATTCCCGGATATCGCGTTGCGCTCAGTGCGAGTGAGTTCAAAACAGTCCTCGAAAAGGTTGGTTACGCGATGGCAGGACAAACTGCCGAACTCGCGCCGGCAGACAAGAAGATGTACGCGCTACGCGACGCGACCGCGACAGTCGAAGCCATACCTTTGATCGTTGCTTCGATCATCTCGAAGAAGGGGGCTGCCGGACTCGATGCGATGATCATCGACGTGAAAGTCGGCAACGGTGCGTTCATGCGCCAAGAGGACAGGGCCAGGGCGTTGGCCCATGCGCTGGTCAGCACTGGAAATTCGTGTGGCATCAAGACGCGCGCTCTCTTGACGGACATGAACCAACCACTGGGTGGCGCGGTTGGAAATTCGCTCGAAGTTGAAGAGTGCATCAACATCCTGCGCGGAGAGGCGAATGAAGCGGCGGCGCCGGTGCTCGAGTTGTCTCTCGAACTCTCGGCGCACATGCTGGTGCTCGCAAACGTCGACAAGACGATCGAGGCGGCGCGCCAACGTTTGCAGGGCGTGTTGGATTCGGGCAAGGCGCTGGAGTGCCTGCAAAGCAACATCGAGGCGCAGGGTGGCGATCCGCGTGTTTGCGATGCGCCGGGCGATTTTCTGCCTTTGGTAAGCGAAACCGTTAAGGTAGAATCCCCGCGCTCTGGCTTCATCACAAAGGTCGATACCACGGAGATTGGTCACGCGATTGCTGCCATCGGTGGCGGGCGCGTGCGCATCGAAGACACGGTGGATCCGACGGTTGGTTTTACATCCGATTTGAAGTTAGGTGATCAGATCCGCGCCGGCGACGCGATCGGGACGGTGTACTGCGCCGACACCGCCGCAGCCGCCGAGGCCGCGCGACGCATTCAAGCTGCTTATCACGTCAGTGACGAAGCGCCCGCGAAGCTGAAGTTAGTTAAGGAAATCATCAACAAATGAAATTCAAGCTTGTCCTGGTAGTCCTATTTATCGCGCTCACGTCTTTGTTGTTGTCAGGTTGTGGCGGCAGCTCCGCTGCCGAAGATCCAACGAAAATAAAAGTCGGGATTGTGTTTGATATCGGCGGTAAGGACGATCGATCGTTCAATGCTGCTGCGTGGGAAGGTGTTCAGCGTGCCGCACGCGATTTGCCGATCGTTCTGCGCGATATTGAGCCGGGAACTCCGAATGCCATCGAGCCCGCTATGCGCGCTTTCGCTGAGCGCAATTTCGATCTCATCATCGGCGTTGGTTTCGCGCAGGCGCCGATCATGGAGCTGGTCGCAAAAGATTATCCCCACATTCAGTTCGCCATCATCGACGGCGTCAGCAAACTCCCAAACGTCGCGTCCCTGGTTTTCAAAGAACACGAAGGCTCGTACCTCGTCGGCATACTCGCCGCCAAAAGTTCACGCACCGGCACGATCGGTTTTCTCGGCGGCATGGACATTGGTCTGATTCATCGTTTCGCTAAGGGCTACGAAGAGGGCGCCAAATCCGTGAATCCAAACATTCGCGTGATCGAGAACTACGTAGGCGTGACTGACAGCGCGTGGAACAACCCAGGCAAAGGAAAGGAACTGTCGTTGGCCCAGATCGGCAAAGGCGCTGACGTGATCTTCACCGCCGCCGGCAATTCCGGACTCGGCGCTTTCGACGCCGTCGAGCAACAGGGAAAACAGAATGGCCGCGCGACACATTTCGTGATCGGCGTTGATTCCAATCAGAACATGGTCAAACCGGGTTTTGTTCTGACCAGCATGGTCAAGCGTGTCGACAACGTGGTCTACGACATCGTGAAGGAGGTCGTGGACCACAAATTCTCACCCGGTGTGCATGTTTTCGGTTTGGACAGAGACGGCGTCGGCTACGCGATGGACGAATACAACAAAGACCTCGTTACCACCGAGGCCATTCAGCAAGCTGAAGAAGCGAAGAAGAAAATCATTGCGGGTGAAATTAAAGTGACTGATGCGATTGGTAGTTAATGGTCTTTGGTTTTTGGTCTTTGACTCTATATACAGGTCTTATCAATCTTTCCTCAGGAGAACCCGAGATGGAAAAGACCAACTTTGTGCATCTTCACATCTATAAATTGTCCGAGAAACTTGCGGATGAAATATGGAAGGTCGTAGCCCGTTGGAACTTCTTTGCAAAGAACACGGTGGGTATTCAGATAGTTAAGGCGGCCGACAGTGTTGGCGCCAACATAGCCGAAGGGAGCGGTCGAGGCACCGACCCGGAACTAAGAAGGTTTTTGAGAGTGTCGCGCGGCTCGCTGTATGAGACTCAGCACTGGCTACGGCGCGCGTATAAACGGGGACTCCTGTCAGAAAAGCAAATCGGTGCTTTGGTTCCAATCGTAAACGAACTTACGCCAAGACTAAACGCGTATTTGAGTTCAATCGGATCGCTAAGAAAACGAAGACTGTCAGACGGCAGTCCCAAAGACCAAAGGTCAAAGACCTAAGACCAAACGCGATGTTAGAACTCCGCTCCATCACGAAACGCTTCGGCGATGTTCTGGCTAACGACAACATCAACATCGTCGTCAAGCCGGGAACGATCCATGCGATTGTGGGTGAGAATGGCGCTGGTAAGTCGACGGCGATGCGAATCGCTTATGGCTTCTACACCGCCGACAGCGGCGAGATCCTCATCGACGGCCGGCAGGTGGACATCAAATCGCCTCACGACGCGATCGCGCTCGGCATCGGTATGGTCCACCAGCACTTCATGCTCGTGGAAACGATGACCGTCGCCGAGAACATCGTGCTCGGCGCCGAGCCCGGCACGGGCCTCGTACTCGATCTCAAAAGTGCCGGAGCGCAAATCAGACAACTCTCGGAAGAGTTCAAGCTGGCCGTCAATCCAAACGAGCCAATCGAACATCTCTCAGTGGGCCAACAACAGCGCGTTGAGTTGTTGAAAGCACTCTACCGACACGCGCGCATCCTGATTCTCGACGAGCCGACCGCGGTGCTGACGCCGCTCGAGGTCGAAGAGTTCTTCGCGATTCTTCGTCGCATGCGCGAGCAGGGCAAGACCGTCATCATCATCACTCACAAACTCTCGGAAGTGCTCGCGATCTCTGACGAAGTTACCGTGATGCGCGACGGAAAAGTAGTAGGCCGCGTGCAAACGAAAGAAACAAACGCCGCCGAGCTCGCACGTTTGATGGTTGGCCGCGAAGTGTTACTGCGGGTGGAAAAACCCGATGCGAAAGTTGGCAAAGCGGAGCTTGAAGTCAGGAATCTTTCAGTTACGGATCGGACCGGGGCGAAACGTGTCAACGGCGTCTCGTTCGAGGTGCGGAGCGGAGAGATCGTCGGCATCGCAGGCGTTGAAGGCAACGGACAAACAGAACTGATCGAGGCGCTGGCGGGATTGGTCGAACCGGAGCGTATCAGCGGCGAGATCGACTTCGAAGGCAAGAACCTCCACGCAATGAGCGCGCGTGTCAGGCGTGAGCTCGGCATCGCGCATATTCCGGAAGATCGTCATCGTCGCGGGCTGTTGCTCGATTTCAGCCTGGCGGAGAACTCGATACTCGGCGTTCACTATCGCCCGCCCGTGGCCGCGCTGGCGGGCGGAATTTTCCTTGACGAGAACGCCATTCAGCGACGTGCTGCAGAGATCATCCAGGACTTTGATGTTCGTCCGCCAAACGCTGCTCTTCCGGCGCGCGCTCTTTCGGGTGGTAATCAACAGAAGCTGATCATCGGGCGTGAATACAAACTCGAGCCAAAGCTGCTGCTCGTTTCGCAACCGACACGCGGCGTTGACATCGGGGCAATCGAGTTTATTCACCGGCAGTTAGTACGCTTGCGTGATGCTGGATGCGCGATCCTGCTCGTCTCCGCCGAGCTCGAAGAGGTAACGAGTCTTTCCGATCGCCTGTTGATTTTTCACGACGGACTTATCGCGGGCGAAAGGGATCCGAAAGTGGCAACGCTGGAGGAGATCGGGCTGCTAATGACCCGTGGGCATTAATACGACTTGGTCTTTGGTCTTGGGTCTTTGGCCTTGGTCTTTCCGAGGAGCCGAGATTCAAAGACCCAAGACCAAAGACCAAAGACCCTATAATGACCAAACTCGCGCGTGAGCTTCTATTCCCACTAATCGCGGTGGTGGCCGCTTTCATCGTGGGCGGCATTCTTATTTTGCTCGTCGGCGATAATCCGTTCGTCGCTTATCGCCTGCTCTTAGGCAGCGCACTCTCCTGGCCCGACGGCATCGGTTACACACTCTTTCACGCAACGCCACTAATCTTCACGGGTCTCGCCGTGCTGGTCGGATTTCGTGGCGGTTTATTCAACATCGGCGCCGAGGGCCAACTCTACATCGCCGCATTTGCAACCGCGTGGGTGGGAATCACGTTCGCAAACCTGACGCCATGGCTGTTGATTCCATTTTGCTTTGCAGCCGCAATACTGAGCGGCGCGTTCTGGGCTGCTATTCCGGGTGTATTAAAAGCACGTTTTGGCTCGCACGAAGTTATCAACACGATCATGTTGAACTTCATCGCCGTCGCGCTAGTCAGCTATTTCGTCCAGTATCACTATAAGCTGCCCGACGATCCGATTATGGAGACGTCCTTTATTGGCGAAGGCGCGCACATCGCGCGGCTAGGCAAGTTCGTTCCAGGATTTCCCGAGCGGATTCCTCTAAACATTGCCTTTTTACTCGCGCTGCTCTGCTGCTTGCTGGTCTATCTGTTTTTGTGGCGCACGAAGTGGGGTTACGAGATCAGGGCGACCGGTAGTAATCCCTTCGCGGCGGAGTACGGCGGCATCTCGATCGGCAAACAGATCGTGTTGGCGATGGCCGTTTCTGGCGCGCTTGCAGGCATGGTCGGAATCAACGAAGTGCTTGGTTATCGTTATCGTTACTACGATGGCTTTTCCGACAACTATGGATTTACCGGAATCGCTGTTGCTTTATTAGGTCGCAATCACCCTGCGGGCGTGATACTTGCCGCTCTGTTATTCGCTGCTTTGCAACACGGTGGCATCTACGTCGATGGTTTCTCAGAGCACGTGACCAAAGACATCGTGCAGGTGTTGCAGGGCATTATCATTTTGTTTGTTGCTGCCGAGGCGTTCTTCAAATGGCTGGTGGGACGAAGGCCGTCATTCCAACGCCTGAGAGCCAATGTTTAAGGATTGTTCCAGTGAGAGACCTTTTCACAATTTCACTCATCGCATCGACGATTCGACTCGCGACTCCACTCGTGCTCGCCGCTCTCGGTGGTTTGTTCTCCGAGCGCTCGGGCGTGATCAATATCGCTCTCGAGGGAAAGATGCTCGCCGGAGCTTTCACTGCGGCTGCAGTCACTTACGCGGCTGACACGAGATTGGGAATGGGCGCTGCGAGTCCGTGGGTCGGCCTGCTCGGCGGCATGATTGCAGGACTCTTTATCGCAGTGATCTACGCGCTGAGCTGTATCAAATTCAAGTCAGATCAAGTGGTCAGCGGAGCGGCAATCAACATTTTGATGATCGGCATGCCCGGACTCTTGAGTGGCGCATTCTTTCTTTCGTCAGGTTCCACTCCACAGATTCCCAAGGACCACCTGTTACCACAGTCGCCCTGGTTTATCGCTGTCGTGGTCCTCGCGCTCGTGGCTGGAATCTGGTACGTGCTTTACAAGACGCCCTTCGGACTACGGCTGAGATCGGTGGGCGAGAATCCTGAGGCTGCGGATGCGGCGGGTGTGAGTGTCAGTCGTATCAGGTATTCGGGCGTGTTGCTGGCGGGCATGCTGGCAGGACTTGGCGGCGCATATCTTTCGATCGGGCAGTCGTCGTTGTTTACGCGAAACATGACTGCCGGGCGCGGCTTTATCGCGCTGGCCGCGTTGATTTTTGGAAAGTGGCGACCGGTGCAGACGCTGCTCGCCTGTCTGTTGTTCGGGTTTACGGAAGCGGTTTCGATTCAGATGCAGGGCGTGTTCAAGTTGCCATCCGGCGAAGATATTCCCGTGCAATTTATTCAAATGGTTCCGTACGTCTTGACCATCGTGGTGCTGGCGGGCTTTATTGGATCGTCCCGGCCGCCGCGTGCCCTGGGTATACCCTATCAAAAAGAGAAGTAGATGAGGGGGTTGGAAATGGTTGAGCGAATGGCAAGCACGAGTCTTTACGAACGCGCCGAACATGCTAGCAGGATCATCAGATCGCGAATCAGTGTTGAGCCGCGCATCGCGATCGTACTCGGCAGTGGACTGGGTGGTTTCGCTGACGATTTCGACGACGCGGTCGCGATTCCGTACGAAGACATACCCGGTTTTGTGCGCTCGACGGCGCAGGGACATGCAGGACGACTGGTAATCGGCAACGTCGACAGCATCCCCGTGCTGGCGATGCAGGGGCGAGTGCACTACTACGAAGGTTACTCGCTCGAGGAAGTCACGTTTCCGATTCGAGTTTTTAACTTGCTGGGCATCAAGACACTGGTGCTCACGAACGCTGCGGGCGGAATCAACGTGCAACTCACGCAAGGCGCGTTGATGATGATCAGCGATCACGTGAATCTGATGGGCCTGAATCCGTTGCGTGGTCCGAACGACGAGCGGTTTGGACCACGCTTTCCGGACATGTCGGCGGTTTACTCGCCTGAGTTACAGGAGCTAGTAGTCGAGGAAGCGAAGGCGATCAATGTCGAAGTAAGACGTGGCATTTATGGTGCGCTTTCGGGGCCGAGTTACGAGACGCCGGCCGAGATACACCTGCTGCGAAATCTTGGAGCGGACGCGGTGGGAATGAGCACGGTGCCCGAGGCGATCGTGGCGCGGCACATG
>JAICQI010000384.1 GCA_025937955.1 Pyrinomonadaceae bacterium | reverse complement strand
TGTTTGTTATATGCCCTCGACGGGCGGCCACGGAGTGCCGCCCCTACAATAACTTCCTCCTTAAGCGGAGCTCTAATCGGTTCATCTCGCCGTTGTCTGTTTCGTGATCGTAGCCGGAGAGATGTAGCAGTCCGTGGAGTATTAACTGTGCAATCTCGTCGTCAAACGACAAGCCGTTTTCCTTTGCCTGTGTGGCAGCTGTTTCCGCGGAAATCGCTATATCGCCGAGGTTCAATTCATTTGGTCCATCCGCCGGAAACGAGAGAACGTCGGTTGCCTTATCGATGCTGCGAAACTGGCGGTTCAGTTCTCGAATTCTCTTGTCTGAAACAAAAGCGATTGTTGCTGACGACTGGTCTTTTCCGATTGCGGCGAGCGCCTTCGTCGCAAAAGTGGTCCAGGCTTCAGTATCGACCTTGAAACGTCGCTGGCGATTCACTACCTCGATCATGGCTTACATCTGGCTCTTCTTGCCCAGTTCCTCGTAAGCCCGAATGATCAACTGTACGAGCCGGTGTCGCACGACGTCTTTATCGGTGAAGTAGACGAACTCAATGCCTTCGAGTTTTGAAAGGATTCGTTCTGCTTCGATCAGTCCGCTGCGCTTTCCGGTAGGCAGGTCCACCTGCGTCACGTCGCCTGTGATCACTGCCTTCGAGCCGAAGCCGATGCGCGTGAGAAACATCTTCATCTGTTCGCTCGTCGTGTTTTGTGCTTCGTCGAGGATGATGAATGCGTCTGCAAGCGTTCGGCCACGCATAAACGCCAGCGGCGCCACTTCGATCACGCGCTTCTCGAGTAGCCTCGTGACGCGCTCGTAGTCGATCAGATCGAAAAGGGCGTCGTAGAGTGGTCGCAGGTAAGGATCCACTTTGTCCTGTAGATCGCCAGGCAGGAAGCCGAGCTTCTCTCCGGCTTCGACCGCCGGGCGCGCGAGCACGATGCGGTTCACTTGTTTCTGCATCAACGCCTGGACTGCCATCGCTACCGCCAGGTACGTCTTACCGGTGCCGGCGACGCCGATGCCGAACACGACATCGTTGTCCTGTATCGCCTGAATGTATTTGCGCTGGTTGACTGACTTCGGCGCGACCTGCTTCTTGCCCGCCGGGTTGAAGCGGGTCTTGGTGAAGTAGTCGCGCAGGCTGAAAGCGCGGTCCTCAGCGATCTGCGCAAACGCTTCGCGCAGTTCTTTGTCAGTGAAGGTCTTTCCTTCTTTGAAGAGGTCGGAAAAGTCTTCGAGGATGCGTTGGGCGGTCTCGACGTCGGCGGGATCGCCGTCGATCGAGACGTCCTGGCCGCGCGCATCAATTCTAACGTCCAGCAGAGACTCGAGATATTTGATGTTCTGATCGTGAACACCAAACAGCGTCTCCAGACCACGAGGCGGAAGCTCAATCTTCTTCAAACTCTGTTAACTCTCTCCTTCACGCAGCAGAGCCAATCGGAACATGGGTGTGGGGGTATGGTGAGCAGCAAGATGGTATGCATAGATTCCACTTTGGACGCTACTACAGGCGCTTTCGAGTGTCAATAACAGGTCAATCAATTCGGCCACTCCAAGGAGACGCTCAATTTGTTTTAACTTATTCCCGCTGAGTGATAGTCTTTATGCTGCAATCCAGTACTTTCTCCGGCCCAGGAGTAACTCAGTGCCTGAATTTCTTTCAAACGCTACCCCCTTGATGGTTTTTCTTGGCATTGCCGCGCTTGGCTTTGTCTTCCTGCTCGTTTCCCTGGTGGTTGGAGACGTTTTTGACAGCTTCGGATTTGAGACCGGCTTGGATGGCGCGACCGACGGCCACGCCCTTTTGGACAGCCGCGTCATCAGCGTTTTTGTGACCGCGTTCGGCGGCTTCGGGGCAATCGGAATCCAGATGGGACTTTCGATTGTCGCGAGCTCGCTGCTGGGTTTGGGCGGAGGCATTCTCCTGGGCGGCGTCGTTTCGCTGTTTGGGCGTTTGCTTTATAAGCAGCAGGCAACGAGTTCTGTCACCACGTCACAACTGATCGGCCGCCCCGCTCAGGTGATTGTTTCAATCGCGCCCGGGAGCCTGGGCCAGGTAAGTTGCCGCGTTGGTGAAGAGCGCGTTGAAAAGTTGGCTCGTGCTCGCGACGGCCGCGAGATAAAGGTTGGTGCAACGGTCCGCGTTGAAGAAGTTGCTGGCGATTCACTCATCGTCAGTCCGTACGATTCTCCCAAGTTTTGAGGTAAACAAACGATGCTCGATCTTCAGAATCTACTCATCCCCGTCGTCATTTTAGTCGTAGTTATCGGCTTCCTGATCGCGTTGATGTTACTCAGCCGAAACTACATCAAAGTTTCACCTAATCAGGCCGCCGTAATTTCCGGCCGCTCCCGAAAACTGCCTGACGGTACAGTCGTGGGTTATCGCCTGGTAAGAGGTGGCGCGACTTTAATCGTGCCTTTTCTCGAGAAGGTTGAATACCTCGACTTAAATGTCCTCACTGTGCCACTCGCCACCTCACGGGCTTATACGGTGCAAGGCGTTCCGGTTTCAGTAAAGGCCGTCGCCAACGTGAAGATCAAAGGTGACGACGACTCATTGCGAGCTGCGGCCGAGCGCTTCCTCGGCATGAAATACGAAGAGTTTCACAAGCTCGTATTTCAAACTCTCGAAGGCCACCTGCGTGCGATTCTGGGAACGCTCACGGTCGAAGAAATCAACAACGACCGGCAGAGCTTTGCGCAGAAGTTAACGACCGAGGCGGCCGGCGATCTGGAAAAGATGGGTATCGGACTCGACGCCTTGACCATCCAGGAGATCTCTGACGACGAAGGTTACCTTGATGCACTCGGCCAGCGACGAACTGCGGAGGTCCAGCGTGATGCTGAGATCGGCAAGGCTGAAGCGCTGCGCGATTCCAAAATCAAAGCGGCCCTGGCGATGCAGGAAGGCGAAAAAGTTCGTCTCGCTTCCGAGGCTGACATTGCGTCTTCAACCAGAGAGACCGAGGTAAAGCGCGCTAAATATCAGGCCGAGATCAAACGTGAGCAAGCTACAGCGGAGCAGTCTGGTCCACTCGCTGACGCGAAGGCGCGGCAGGAGGTTGTAGCAGAGGAAGTTCGCATTGAGAAGATCCGTACTCAGGAGCAGATAGCGGTCCAGGAGCAGGAGGTATTACGAAAAGAGAAAGAGCTGGAGGCGACCGTTGTTAAGAAAGCGGAAGCTGAACGCAGGGCGCGTGTGCTCCTGGCACAAGGTCAACAAGAGGCAGCGGTGCTCGAGGCGGAAGGAAGAAAGCAGGCATTGATTGCGACTGCGGAAGCCGAGAGCCAGAAGTTGCAGAGAGAGGGTGCGGGCCGAGCGTCGGCGATAGAGGCAGAGGGCCGTGCTGAAGCCGAAAAGATTCGGGCTCTTGGTTTGGCCGAAGCAGAGAAGATTGAGGCGCAAGGTTTGGCCCATGCAAAGGCAGTCGAGGCCCAGGGATTAGCCGAAGCTGTGGCTATCAAGGAAAAAGCCGCGGCCTGGCGCGAGTTCAACGACGCCGCACGGCTTCAGACAATACTGGAGAAGCTACCGAGCATCATCGAAGCGACCGCGCCGGCGCTGAAGGCCATTTCCGAGCCTTTAGGAAACATAGACAAAGTAGTGATGATCGATCATGGTGGCGATGGAAACGGTGGCGGCTCAGGTGGCCTAAACCGTTTTGCCCAGACCGGCCCGACAATGATCTACGCACTGTTACAACAGCTACAGGCGCTCGGCCTCAACGTCCCCGAAGTCCTGAAGCAGCTTAGCACCAGCAACGGCGAGGATGGCGCAAAAGTCACCCCTCAGATCAAAGCCGCAGAGGAAGAGCCTGCAGCGAAGTCTTAATTGTAGGGGCGGCACTCTGTGGCCGCCCGTGGTTCCATTATCCGTGAAACGGGCGGCCACGGAGTGCCGCCCCTACAACTTGACACTCTGGTGCACGATACCTATACTCCGTCACTTGCGCCTGGTGTAGGGGCGCGGTTTTTCGAAGGTTTTTGGGAGATTTGAATGCCGAATCATAAATCAGCAGAGAAGCGCGTGCGCCAGAGTGAGAAGCGGCGCGTGATTAATCGTGGTAATAGAAGCAAGGTCAGGACGTATATCAAGAAGGTGCGCGTGGCGCTCGACTCGGGAAAGAGTGACGAGATTCAGAGCGTGCTGCCCGAGACGATTTCAGTGATCGACAAGGCGGTGCAGAAAGGCGTCATGCACAAGAACGCGGCCGCGCGTTACAAGTCGCGGCTGACGCTAGAGGCGAATCAAGCGGCTAAATAACACCCAGCCAAATCAGAAACCTACCGAGGCGGATCGACATTTCGATCCGCCTCGGTTTTTTATTGAGAAGGAGTTGTGATGAATCGCTATCAATCAGAAGCTGAGATACAGAACGTAGTGCGCGGCTTTGAAACGTGCGAGACCGGCGCTGATGATTTCACACATCCGGACCACCTGGTGGTGGCCGTTTCGTATCTGCACGCGATGAACAGGGAAGCGGCGCTCGATCGGATGCGCGCAGGCTTGCTCCGCTTTCTCGATCATCACGTGGGGGAGACGGGAAAGTACAGCGAGGAGATCACGGTCTTTTGGATCGATAAGATAGATGAAAAGTTGAACGAGCTTGGACCAGATGTTTCGCTGGTTGAGAAGTGCAACACGATATTGGCCACGGATTTTACCGATAAAAAACCGGATTAAGAGGCTAATTCGCAGACGAGCATTTCGAGTTGGAGGCGAGGTGTCGCTTGCGAGGTTTTGATGGCCAGATCGGCGGCGGCGGTGAGTTGAATACCGCGAGCGATTTTGGCGGCGCTGCTGCGCTGGAGCGTGGAAATGTAGGAGTCGCGTTTGAAAGGCGGCAGCGAGATGTTGCGAAAGACTTCTTCGCGGCCGCCGCGCGTCATTAAGTGTTTACCGAGGGCGAGCCGGTGATAGTTGCCCGCGATCAGTCCGACGAGCATGACGGGTTCGGCGCCGTCTTCGAGGAGCCGGTGAAGTGTTTCCAGAGCCTTTTTGCGATTACCGGCGAGCAAGTGGTCGCCCAACTCGAAATTGGACAACTCGCGCGAACGTCCGATTAGTTCATCGACCAGCACCGGAGTTATGCGTCCTGTGTCCGCTGCGGCTGAAGCGAGTTTCTCGAGTTCGTTATAAAGTGTCTGGACGTCAGTTCCGACAAGCCTGATGATTTCGCTCAACACCTGGTCGTCAGTTGTAACCTTTAACTCCTTCAAACGTGACTTGGCCCACGACTTTGCTTCCGCATCTTTCAGGAGCCCAAACTCGACGACGGTACAAACGTCCAGTAGCACCTTGCTGGATTTCTTTCTTTTATCGAGCTCGTCGGCGATAAAGATCATTACCGTGGTCGGCGCCGGGTTGTTGAGATAACGAATGAGAATGTCTTCATCGTTCTCGCGCAGTCTGGCGAAGTCGCGGATGCGCACCACGCGCATGTCAGACATCATCGGCAACTGCTCGGCAGCCGCGATGGCAGACTGCACCGGATCGCTCAACAGGCTGAACGCGGATTCGTTGAACTCGCGCAGCAACGTACGACTGAGTGCCGCCTCGGTGATCGCCTGCGCCGCAACTCGGCGCAGGTAGACCTCCGGGCCGAGCAACAAGTAAAGCGGTCGCAGACCTTCTCGCAAAGAGCGCTCAAGCTCGGTTCGCGACAGCGTTTTCATTTCTGGATTTCGACTGCGTTGATGAGTGTTGAGACAATACTCTCCGCAAAACTTCGCGACATGCGGAGAATAGCCGGATCTTCTTCGTTGAAGAAGGTGCGAGGGTCACTCGCGAATTCATACTCGCCGCGAAAGACGAAGTTTTGATTGTCGTAAAGCACGCGGTTCTCAGTCTGGTCGCGAACAGTAACAGCACCAACAATCGTGACTTCAAAAATACGCGCGCGTCCTTTGTCGTCGAGCAACACGCCACCGAAGTTGAAACTCCTGATGACACCTTCGATCACGGCGTCGGCGCCCTCGCGTTGACCCTGCACACGCAATCCACGACCGCGATGCACGAGCTCTCGCATCACCG
>JAICQI010000434.1 GCA_025937955.1 Pyrinomonadaceae bacterium | reverse complement strand
TGGTACTTGACGCGAACGATACCGGCCAGTCAAACACCCAGCCAACCCGCGGCGCCGGGTTCGCAAACGACGCCGGCTCAGCAACCGGTCGCTAACAAAGGCGTTCCCGGAGCGGAGCCTGCCCACACGCTTGGACCAGCGAACGCGCCCGTACAGTTGGAAGAGTTTGGTGATTTTGAGTGTCCGCCGTGTGGCATGTTTCATCCCATACTGGAGCAGATGCACGAGGAGTTTGGCGATCGCTTGCGCATCACGTTTCGCGAGTATCCGCTTCCCAGTCATCAGCACGCGCTTGCGGCTGCGTCCGCGGCTGAAGCTGCCGGCATACAGGGCAAGTTCTGGGAGATGCACGATCTGATTTACGAACACCAGAACGATTGGAAGACCCAATTTGATGTGCGGCCGATTTTTGAACGCTACGCCAAACAGATTGGTGTTGACGTCGAGCGCTACAAGCGCGATCTGGGTGGCGATTTAGTGGCGCAGAGAATTTTCCAGGACGGCAGGCGCGGGCACTCGCTCGGCGTGCAGGGTACTCCCACCGTCTTTATAAATGGCCGTGAAGTGCCGTTCGAAAACCTGGCGGCCGACAAACTTCGCCTCGTGATCCAGAAGGAGCTTCAGGCAGCCGGGAAGAAGTAAATGAGCCACAAAAAGGCACAAAAGACACAAAAAGAGAAAAATCTCAGATAGAACAAGTCAGGAAGAGGGGCTTGCCCCCGCTGTTGCGAGAGTGGGGGCAAGCCCCTCTTCCTGACTTGTTCTACCCCGGTTGCTAAAATGAGGAAGCTCTACATCGCGGCGGCACTGCTCTCATTGTTGGGACTGGCCGACGCTCTTTACCTCACGATCGAACACGTCACCGGCCAATCCGTCAAATGCACGATCACCTCGGGCTGCTCGGAAGTGCTTAGTAGTCCTTATGCGGTCGTGGCCGGGTTTCCGCTGGCCGCGATTGGCGCTGCCGCGTATTTCACCGTCTTCAGTCTGGCTACACTCGCGGCGTTTGGTTATCGCGCTGCCGGCACTCTGCTGACGCCGCTCATCTCGGCGATGTTCTTCGTGAGTTTGTGGTTGATCTACTTACAGGCGTTCGTCATTCGTGAGTTTTGCCAGTACTGCCTGCTTTCCGCCGCGATTACGACGACGTTGCTGGTCATCGTCGTTGTTGGTCGATTTGTTCTCAAGCCCGCATCCGTGTAAGGTATTCCATTCAAATCAGACTAAGAAGGTGGAGAGATGGTTCAGCAGCAACCAACGGTCGCGGACATTTATCGCCGGGCGCAGTCGTTGCGACAAGAGCATTCTGATTGGTCGTTGAAACAGCTTAAGGAGCAGTTGGTCAAAGAATTCTCCGGTGGACCATTTCCGCCGCTCTACAACCTGACCATTCCCGAGCAGGACGACCGCGCGCCCGAAGAAGATTGGACCGCGGGACTGCCAGTCGTCAGACGCGGCATTCAATTCCAGGACTGGAACGAGGTGGTACAAGGAATCTTGATCAGCCTGGAGCAGACGGAAAACTACGAGCGCGCTCGCGGCCCCGAAGGCAGTCACGACGATTGGCACGATCGGAGTGTTGGCATTGATGAAGCAGAGGCGAAGGGCGTCGGCAAATGGATGCCCGAGGAGTTGCTCGCACTCGCTGAACGAAAGGGAAAGAAATCCGCGTAATCTGCGGATGGTTTTATGAGCTTTCTCGATAATCTTTTCCACGATCCAAAATACCAAACCACGGATCCGCGTAAGCCTGACGAGCTGGACGATCTGGAGATCATCATTAGTCCCGACACGCGTCGCGAAAACCGCATGCCGCCCGGGCAGTCGCGCACGAAGAAGTGGCCGGTGCTCGACGCGCACGGAACGCCTGACGTTGATCTCGAAAAGTGGACTTTTGAAATCGAAGGCCTAGTCGAGAATCCGTTGAAGTGGTCGCTCGACGAGTTCATGCAACTGCCTGCCGTGCGTGTCTACGCCGACTTTCATTGCGTGACGCGCTGGTCGCGCCTCGACAACGTTTGGAGTGGCGTTTCAACCAGGGAGATCGCGCGACTCGCGGGCGTGAAGCCCGAAGCAAAATTTGTTTTGGCACTGGCGTACGATTACGGTTGGTCCACCAACGTGCCGATCGAGTTCTTCCTGAAGGAAGACTCACTCTTTGCGTGGGCCCACGACGGTCAGCCGATTCCTCCCGAACACGGCGGGCCGGTGCGCCTGATCATCCCGCAACTCTACGCGTGGAAATCAGCCAAGTGGGTTAAGGGCGTGCGCTTCCTCGAACAGGATCAGGCCGGGTACTGGGAAGAAGGCGGCTACCACATGCGCGGCGTGCCCTGGGGTCCCGGCGACGGTGAACGATTCCGCTGGTCGTAAGAAGCAATGTCCGAAAGACCAGCAAATACCCCGAAAGACGCTGCCGCAATCATCCTGCTCCGGCAAGACACTAATCCTTCCGATCCGGAAGTCTTCTGGGTAAAACGCAGCGATAAGCTCGCTTTCCTGGCCGGTTTTCACGCTTTTCCGGGTGGACAAATCGACGCCACAGACGCTGAAGCCGACGTCAGAAATTCACCCAATCCGGAAACGGCTGCGATGATCAGCGGCGCGGCGCGTGAGCTCTTCGAAGAGCTCGGCGTGCTGGTTGTTCGCGGTGGCGAGACGCTCACGAAAGGCCAGCGAGTTTCACTGTTGGATGATCTCGAATCGGGGCGAATGTCGTGGCCCGCGTTGTTGCAGCATTACGAACTTTATCTCGACGCTGACGATTTCACTTACGTTGGTCGCTGGGTCACGCCGCCGTTCAACGCCCGGCGTTTCGACACGTGGTTCTTTCTCGTCAAATGCCCGGCGCGGCAGGAACCGAACGTCATCGCGGGAGAACTGGCGAGTGGTGAGTGGCTGCCGGCGAGCCAGGCTTACGATCGTTGGATAAAAGATCAGGTCGTGGCAGTGCCGCCGACGTTGCACGCACTGAGAACTCTCGCGTCCGGGGTCACGCCTGATCTGGTCGATCGGTTCTTATCGATTCCACACGCTCACGGCGAACCGGCGCGACGGATAACCTTTCGACCTAACTACATCTGTTTTCCGGTACGCACGCCAACGCGGCCGCCGGCGACGCACACGTGCTGCTACATCGTTCACAACTCGAAAGAGATGCTGATCTTCGATCCCGGATCGCCGTACGAAGACGAGCAGGAAGCCTTAGCGGCGTGTGTTGACGAAATGATCGCGGAGGGCCGGCAAGTGCGCGAGATTATTCTGACGCATCTGCATCCGGATCACGTCGGCGGCGTCAATGCCCTTAAAGCTCATCTCGGCGGCAGTGTTCCGGTTGCGGCACACGCGCAGACCGCTGAAGCACTCGACAATGTGTCTGTCGATCGTCTTATTGAAGACAACGATGTGATCACGCTGGATGGAGAGCCGCAGATTCAGTTACGCGCGTTGCACACGCCCGGTCACGCGCTCGGACATCTCTGTTTTCATGATGACGCGCGCGGCGTGCTGATGACGGGAGACAACATTGTCGGCGTTGGATCGGTGCTTATCGATCCACCGCAAGGAAACATGCGTGTCTATTTGCAGTCGCTCGAGCGGATGCGCTCGTTGCCAAATCTCACGGTGCTGCTCGGCGGGCACGGCCCGGCTGTCGCCACACCGTATCAAAAAATCGACGAATACATTTCACACCGGCTCGAGCGTGAACAAAACATCCTCGCAGCCGTACGCGCCGGCGCCACCACCCCGAAAGAGATCGTCGCGCAGGTCTACACCGACGTCTCTCCCAAGGCGCACGCCATGGCCGAGCGCGCTGTATTAGCACATCTCGAAAAGCTCCGCGACGACGGCTTGGTTTAACATATAGGTTCTATACTGTTTCGCTGTTAGAATCTTCTCCCCCGCACCAAAAAACTATGGATTATCCAAGAACCCTTCGCGAACTCAGGGCGGCCAGGTATAAAACCCTCTCGGTCAAAGACGAGCTGCGTCTCAACCTAATCAAGAAACTACGCTCCGGCGAGAAGCTCTTTCCGGGCATTGTCGGTTATCAGGACACCGTTATCCCGCAACTGATCAATGCGATTCTTTCGCGGCATAACATAATCCTGCTGGGTCTGCGCGGGCAGGCAAAGAGCCGGATCATCCGTCTGCTCACCGATCTGCTCGACGAACGCATTCCGATCATCGCCGGCTCCGAAGTCAACGACGATCCGTTTCGGCCAATATCGGCCTACGGACGGCGAATGCTGGAGCAACACGGTGATAACACACCGCTCATGTGGGTCGGTCGCGATGCGCGCTTCGTCGAAAAGCTGGCGACTCCCGACGTCACCGTTGCGGACATCATCGGCGATGTCGATCCGATCAAAGCTGCCAAAGGCGGTCACCTGCTGAGCGACGAGCTGACGATTCACTATGGTCTGCTGCCACGCGCCAATCGCGGCGTCTTCGCGATCAACGAGTTGCCGGACCTCGCCGGCAAGATTCAGGTGGCGCTCTTCAACATCATGCAGGAAGGCGACGTGCAGATTAAGGGTTATCCGGTGCGCTTGCCGCTCGACGTGATGCTCATGTTCTCCGCGAATCCGGAAGACTACACGGCGCGCGGCAAGATCATCACGCCGTTGAAGGATCGCATCGGCGCCGAGATCATGACGCACTATCCGAAAGAGCTGCCCGCGGCAATCGAGATCACGCGCCAGGAAGCATGGACCAATCGTTTCGAAGATGGCGATCAGTTGATCGTGCCCGAGTTTATTCGCGAAGTGGTCGAGCAGATCGCGTTCGAAGCACGCGATGATAATCACGTCGATAAGCATTCCGGAGTTTCACAGCGAATGCCGATCACGGTGATGGAGTCGGTAATATCGAATGCGGAGCGGCGCGCGCTGTTCACTGGCGAAGAGTCGATTGTGCCGCGTATCTCTGATGTCTATGCCGCGATTCCGTCGATGACGGGCAAGATGGAGCTCGAGTATGAAGGCGAGCAGCTTGGCGCGGACCGCATCGCTCGCGATCTGATCAAGCGCGCCGCCGGTGAGATCTTCGAGGGCTATTTTGTCGGCATCGACTTTTCGCGGACGGTGCAGTGGTTTGATGAGGGAAACAAACTTCTGCTGGCTGACACGGCCGCGGCGTCAGAGTGCAGAGACCTGATCGAGGCGGTTCCGGAGCTACTCGAAACCGCGATGATTCCTTTCGATTTCAAGCGCTCCGACACACCGCAACTCGTCTCTGCCTGCGAGCTCGTGCTCGAAGGCCTGTATGCTGAAAACAAGATTAGCCGCAACGAAGAGGGCAGCTATGCCGCAGTAACCAAAGCTAAGAAAGATCGTCGCGGCATGATTTACGACGACCTAACCGAAACCGGAAAGTACAGTTGATTTCCTTACGAAAAAAGTTGCAAAGAGATGCCACGGGCTTGTCCCGTGGAGTCTCACGTTTGCGGCTACTCGAACCTCGTAAAAGCACTGCTTGGATGCCACGGGCTTGCCCCGTGGAGGTTCACGTTCGCAGCTATGTAGCTCGA
>JAICQI010000389.1 GCA_025937955.1 Pyrinomonadaceae bacterium | reverse complement strand
GTGTGAATGATCCGGCAGATTACCCGGCGGATGGACTACTGCCCGGTTTCATCTTACCCGATATCATCACGCGATTCAGTGGCGCCAGTTACTCGATCATCACGAGAGATTGAACGCCGCCCAATGGAATTGACGATGACGGCGACGGCATGGTTGACGAAGCTGATGAGACCGGTGGTTGCACCGGAGTCAACGCCGGTGACGGAGGAATCCACATCACCACGAACATCGCCGCATCGCCAATCGTCTGGACAGAGTTGGGGCCAATCACGGAACCGCCAACCGGCGGCGGCGGAGCTTGCGCCATCAAGTCGGCGACAATGGCCGGAACGCCCTCGTTCTTCGTTCAAACCGGCGCGTGCAACGGCCGAGATCCGGCTCAGTTGTGGCGCTTCGACGGCACAAATCCGGCAAACGCATGGACACAGGTCAACTTACCGCCAGGAGGCATTGGCATCTTCGACGTTGATCCAAACAATCCGAACCGGATCATCGCCTCGCAGCTCAATGGTAATAACGTCAACATGGTTTTGACGACAAACGGCGGAACCACCTGGACCACGCTCGCCGCGCTCGACAACTTGATGACAGGCGGCGGGACTTACCAGTATCGCAATACGCGCGGATCGAGACCCGGCCGCGCCACTGCGCATGACGGTTATGTCCAACCGACGTTGGTAGCCTTCGATCCGAGCGACGGAAATACAATTGTCGCCGGTGGCGCCGATTCGGGTGTCTTTTTAAGCAACGACGCCGGAAACATTTGGACCACGCTGACAGACAATTCCGGTGGCGCATCCAACCCGCATTTACCACGGCCAACTTACGCCTATTTCGATCGCGAAGGCGGCCTGGTCAACATTTACGTCGGTACAGTCGGTCGCGGCGTTTGGCGCATCAGTTTTCAGGCGGCCACGGCCAACCTTGCGATCACCAAGACGGCTGCGCCGAATCCGGTGGTCACCGGTACAAACCTTACTTACACAATCAACGTCACGAACAACGGGCCTGACGCGGCGGAATCGGTGACTGTCGTTGACAACCTGCCGGCCTCTGTCAGCTTTGTGTCCTGCGCGGTAGCGGGTGGGACTGGCGGCGCCTGCGGCGGCGCGGGCAACAACCGCACGGTGACGTTCACTTCGCTTGCGGCCAATGCGGTGGCGACGATCACACTCGTGGCGAATGTGAGTTGTGCGTTAGCCGATGGCACGATGATCAGCAACACGACGAGTGTCAGCTCGTTAGCCACTGATCCGGATCTCGCCAACAACTCTGCGACGGTAATCGCCCTCGCGAGTAATCCGCCGCCGGTCATCAATCTCAATCCTCCAATCACGCTTTGGCCACCTAATCACAATTACCACAACGTGACTGTGGCGCAGATGGTCGCGAGCGTCAGCGACAACTGTCCGCTCGCGGAGCAAGTGGAAATTGAAAAGGTGACGAGCGATGAACCGGACAATTCTATCGGTGAAGGCAATACGCTGAATGACATCGTTATTGCCCCCGACTGCCAATCAGTTCAATTGCGCTCGGAGCGCGCCGGACCAAACGACGGCCGCGTCTACGCGATCACCCTGCGGTTGAGGGACAGTGGCGGCGCCGTCACGCGAGTAGATTTTCTGGTGAGCGTGCCGAAGAGTCAGAATGGCACTGCGGCAGTAAAGAGCCCCACGGCTCAAACCGTACTGAGCGCTTGCCCGTAGCATTTGTAGGGGCGGCACTCCGTGGCCGCCCGTTTTTCGAAACACGAATATTTATGAGACGGGCGGCCACGGAGTGCCGCCCCTACAATCGGAGCCTCACTTCAAAAAGTCCGCCACGCCGTTCATGAACATCTGGACTGCCAGCATCACCAGCAGCATGCCCATGAGTCGTTCCATGGCGATAAGACCACGCTCTTTTAATAAGCGATAGAGCAACGTCGAAGACAGCAGAATCACCGCGCTCAAAGCCCACGCGATAGTCACAGCCAGCAGCAGTTGCCACGTAACACTCGCTTCCGATTGCTGTAACAGCAGCAGCACCGCCAATGCAGATGGACCTGCCACGAGCGGAATCGCGAGCGGCACAATGAACGGCTCGCCTTCGAGCGTCTCACCGAAAAGACCTCCTTCCTTGGGAAAGATCATCCGCAGTGCGATCAGGAAAAGAACAATGCCGCCGGCGACGCTGATAGTCTCCTGTTGAAGACTCAGCAGCGCCAGAACGCGTCTCCCCAAAAAAAGAAAGACGAGCAGAACGACGTAAGCGATCAGTATCTCTCTGATCAAAACGCGCCGTTGTCGATCTGGATGCACGTTCTTTAGCACGGACAGGAACGGCGGTATGTTACCGAGCGGATCCATCACCAGAAACAGGGTCAGGATGGCGGAAGAGAGTTTCATAACAGTCATTGCGCGGGTGCATTAAGAGAAAATGAATAGTATAAGAATGGTAAATACACGACAACACCGAGGATACCCAGAGATGAAGCTTCTTATTGCTTACGATGGTTCTGATTCCGCCGACACCGCGATCGACGGATTACAGCGCGCCGGTCTGCCGGCTGAGAACGTCGAGGCGCTGGTCGTGTCAATTGGCGAGGTGTGGCTCCCGCCGTCCGATGCAGCGGGCGATGAGACTTTGACGTCGCAGGTCGTGCCCGGTCTTAAAGAGGTCCGTGAACGCGCAGCGCAGGTAATGGAAGAGGCTGAACAACTGGCCCAGCGCGGCAGCAAACGAGTGCAGCAGAACTTTCCTGGTTGGCAGGTAAGCCACGAAGTGCGAAATGGCTCTCCGGGTTTTGAGCTGCTTCAGGTTGCGCGCGAGTGGTCAGCAGATCTCATTGTCGTTGGTTCACACGGACATAGCGCGCTGGGCAGGTTCGTGTTAGGCAGCGTATCGCAGAAAGTCTTAACTGAAGCAGCGACTTCAGTACACATAGGACGACCTAACCCAGGCACCGGAAAATCCGGAGAGCGCATTCTTATTGGAGTTGATGGTTCTCCGGCAGCACTCGCGGCCGTGCGCGCGGTGGCGCAGCGGAATTGGACTGAAGGCAGTGAGGTCCGCATTGTTGTTGCTGACGATGTGGTCAGAGGTAATCCAATCTGGCTTTTGATTCCGCCGATCCGCGAGTTTTTTGACGAAGTCAGAACTGAAGAGCGCACGCAGGCGGAACAGTTTGCGATTGCAGCGGCGAAAGAGTTGCGCGAGGGTCTGGGCAGCAGAAACATAACAGTCTCTTCCGTGGTCCATGCAGGCGATCCGAAACAGGTTGTGATCAAACACGCCGAAGAGTTTGGCGCTGATTGCATCTTTACAGGCGCCACCGGATTCAGCAGTCGCCTCGAGCGGGTTATCCTGGGAAGCGTTTCGTCGGCGATCGCTGCACGCGCGCATTGTTCGGTGGAAGTGGTTCGCGAACGATCATGAACGACCCAGAGAACATCGTTGAAACAGTCATCGACACTCGCGCGAGAGATCTTGTCGACGGCTTCAAGGTCAGGCGTGCTCTGCCTTCAAGACAACGGCGCATGGTTGGGCCATTCATCTTCCTGGATCAGATGGGGCCGGAGTTGTTACGCGAGGGCAGGGGACTGGACGTCGCGCCGCATCCGCACATCGGACTCGCGACCGTAACCTATCTCTTCGCCGGCGAACTGCTGCACCGCGACAGCCTGGGCAGTGTTCAACCAATTCGTCCGGGGGAAGTGAACTGGATGACCGCGGGACGTGGTATCGCACACTCCGAACGTACGCCGCAAGAAATGCGGGCCGTTGGGTCTGACCTCTTTGGCATTCAGTCGTGGGTAGCGTTGCCCACGCAGTACGAGGAGACTGACCCTACGTTTGTTCATCACGATGCGAGTGAGCTACCGATCGTCGAGGACCATGGCAAGCGCGTGCGTCTCATCTGCGGATCACTTTATGGCGCGCGCTCGCCGGTGCGCTTATTGTCAGACATGTTCTATGCCGAGGTAATACTCGAAGGTAACGCCCGCCTTCAGGTTCCAATAGATTATGAGGAACGTGCGGCCTACGTGGTCGAAGGCTCGATTGGACTTGCGACGGAGGGCGAGACATTTCACGCGGGACAGCTAATCGTCTTCAAGCCGGCGAGCGAGATAATTCTGAACGCGTCCGGCCAAGCACGTTTGATGCTCCTGGGCGGTGAGCCTTTGGAGGGCCGGCGTCACATCTGGTGGAACTTCGTTTCAAGCTCTCCCGAGCGCATCGAGCAAGCGAAAGATGATTGGAAGTCGGGACGGTTTTCACCCGTCGTTGACGAAACAGAATTCATTCCTTTACCTGAAACCGGTCCGGTAGTGGTACGGTATCCATAAACCAGTTCGTACAAGGAGATGCAATGGAACGCAAAGTAGCAAGCGATTACCCGCAGGAGTTGTTGGACCTCTTTCACGAATACCAGCACGGCGACATCAACCGGCGCACCTTTCTGGATCGCGCCGCCAAGTTCGCGGTCGGCGGTCTGACTGTAACGGCGATCTTTGAAAGCCTCACGCCCAACTATGCGTGGGCGCAGCAGGTCCCACCCGACGACAAACGCATCAAGGTGGGTTACGAAACTGTGCAGTCGCCGAACGGGAATGGCTCGATCAAAGGTTACCTGGCGCGCCCCTCAAAAAGCGGGAAGCATCCTGTTGTGCTCGTCATCCACGAGAATCGCGGTCTCAACCCTTACATCGAGGACGTAGCGCGACGGCTTGCAACTGCCAACTTCATTGCCTACGCGCCCGACGGGTTAACTTCTGTCGGCGGTTTCCCAGGCAGCGACGAGAAAGGCGCCGAAGCCTTCCGCAAGGTGGACGGAAAGAAGATGGCCGAAGACTTTGTCGCGGCGGCGAAGTGGCTCAAAGCGCGCTCCGATTCTACGGGCAAATTAGGTGCGGTGGGTTTCTGTTTTGGCGGCGGGGTTGTGAATCAACTGGCCGTGCGGCTTGGATCCGATCTGAATGCGGGAGTGGCGTTCTATGGACGCCAGGCAGCCATTGAAGATGTTCCAAAGATTTCCGCCCCGCTCTTGTTGCAATACGCGGGCAACGACCAGCGGATCAACGAAGGCATCGCTCCTTACGAGGCGGCGCTCAAGGCCAACAACAAGGTGTACCAGGTTCACATGTACGAAGGTAAACAGCACGGCTTCCACAACGACACAACGCCGCGCTATGACGAGGAAGCCGCCAAACTCGCGTGGTCACGCACACTCGAATTCTTCAACAAACACCTGCGATAAGCTTTTTGCCACGGATGAACACGGAAAGACGGATTAGAAAATTCTGATCCGTCTTTTCCGTGTTCATCTGTGGCTCAAAAAATCAGTGTTTATTA
Source organism: Pyrinomonadaceae bacterium (assembly GCA_025937955.1). Lineage (GTDB taxonomy): Bacteria > Acidobacteriota > Blastocatellia > Pyrinomonadales > Pyrinomonadaceae > PSRF01. Next base: position 677 of record JAICQI010000389.1, on the reverse strand, counting down.
TTTATTCTCGAGCAGGTTCGTAGTCTGTTCGGTGACGCTCGCTGGCGCGAGGATTTCCGCTGTTGTCACGCGCGGCGCAGTAAAGAGGGAGACAGGTACGTCCGGTGCCGGAGTCATGGAAGGACTAGAAACAGCATGGTCTACTGAGACTACATTGTGCGCCACGGAATCAGACGCGACGTCTGGATCTGCTGCGACAAGATAACGTACTGCTCGCAGTAGGTGTTTGGAGATAATGAGAAGCAAAACGAACGCTGCTATCAGGGCAAACAAAAACTCAGGTGTTGCCATGCGTCCCAACATTAGAAGAGAACTGATGGCCAGGCTTTGATATTACTTGTATGGTTGTCTCCGTCATCGAACTTTCGTCGTCATCCGCGAGAGACGCCTTCACAACACCCAGCTTGAAACCACAGTAAGAACAGAAGCGTATCGCATCAGAGATCGGCTGGTGGCCACATCGCGGACAGTACATTACACACCTCCAACAATGACTAGCTTAAGTTTTGACTCTTGTTAAGGCTCTTAGCGATGATTGCGTCAACGAAGTTCAGCCTCAATCTCTTTATCGCGCTTGAACTAACGGGGCGCTGAGTCCGGGAAGCGGACACCAGAATAAAGCCGGGGGCGCAAGCCCCAGGATCAATGGAAAAAAAAAGGTGCGAGCCCCCGGCGCC
>JAICQI010000238.1 GCA_025937955.1 Pyrinomonadaceae bacterium | reverse complement strand
CTCACCCAACGTCCGACCGCCTCGGGGCACGCCCGTGGCATCTGGTGAGTTCGACTTAGATTCTGTTGCCCTGCCAACGTGAGAACTCCACGGGGCAAGCCCGTGGCATCTGCGTTTTGTTAAGGTTCGGTCGTGAGAATAGTGTAAGATCGGCCCGGAGCTAATTAATTGAAACGTTGCCCAGAATGCAATGCATACTTTCCCGACTCGGAACAGTTCTGTGAGCTCGACGGGACGCCGCTTGTGAATGTCGAGGAGCCGCCCAATCCGTTACCAGTTGTGGCTCCTCAGCCAAAATCGAACCTCGCGCTGCTGCCAATCGGAGTGCTCATGGGTGTTCTCCTGGGGATCCTGCTGGTTGTGGTTTACTTTGCTATGTCACGGCAAACTGCGCCGGAGACTTCCAATACAAACAGTTCCAATTCGAGCGCGCAGCAACAAGTTATCAACCCCCGGCAGCCGCCTCCGCTGGCAGATGCCAGTCCTTCACTTGAGCCTTCGGTTGAGCCTTCGCCCTCTCCCAGTATCGAAACGCCTTCGCCTCAGAGTAGCCCCACGCAAGCTGCCTTGAGCAGCTCAAATCCAATCTCAACTGCGCCAGGCGCAAAGAGCAGTGGTCCCGTTGTAATCAGATTGAATAGTGGCGCCACGATCGAAGCTGACGAAGCATGGCAAACGGGAGAGGGAATCTGGTATCGCAAACACAGCGTCGTGTCGCTTCTTGATCCAAAGAACGTTAAAGGAATTGAGAGAGTGGCCCCCGCTGCAGCTCAACCCACCAGCAGTCCATCTCCCTAAGATTTCCCTGCCTGACGATATGCCAATGCCAGCCAGTTTAGCGCAGCATGAATTTCTGCGTCTGACTCAATCACGAACGAGATCCATTTCGCTTCGGGAGTTGACGCTACGATCCGCTTGTCGTTGTGTAGCTCATCCATAACGTGTCGCGGACGTTTTAAGAGTCGGAAGGCGATACTGTCCGGTACCTCCATTGCTCGAGTGCGGGGCAACACAGCGAAAATGTTCGGGCCGCGATAGATCCCATTCAGCCCGAACATGGGACGTGAAGTGACCTTGGGCCAACCGAGCATCTCGGCTTCGAGCAACCCGGCCAGTCGCTTCATCTCTTCCGACACGTGCGGAAGGCTGGGTCGCGGTCGGCCAACCTTGCCAGCGGCTTTTCTTCCAAGCGAACTGCGCTCTCTCTGCTTCACCGCGATGTCTCACTCTTCACCGGCTGTGCCACAAAACTAAACGAATCTAGGAATTTACGCCAAAGGGTTTCGAAGCTATTACCGGTCATGGACGTCGTCTTTGGGAGATGTGACCGTTATTATGTACGCTTTGCCGCAAAAGCAGGATCGCACTTGGATCGGGTCAGTACAGGGAGCGGTAGCGACCTGGTCAAACCATGGGAGTCAAGAATCGTTAGGAATATTGCATTCTGATCACTGACCAGGTCGCTACCGCTTCCTGTACTGACCTGAGGACGATCAGAACTCATCGAGACTTCCATTCGTCCCAAATCGAGCGGAAGCCCTCAACGAAGAGTTGACTGCCTTGCGTAGCGTATTCGTTCCAGTTCGACGGTACCAGCCAGGAACTTTCGAAGTCGGCACATAGGATCCTGGCTTGCTCAAGCTCAATACCAGCAACTTCTACCAGAAGTGTCTCATCGATTTTGGAGAGATGAGGTTGACGAGCTCTTAACTCCTTTATGACGAATTCATTCTTAGCCAGAAGGGGAGAGACAGCCAGCATCGCAGCTCGATACCATCGATTAGGCGCATCGAATTGAAGCCCATAAACGCGCTTCATATATGCATGCGAAAAATGTGTGGCGAGCCCCTCTTCCAATACCGTAGTCCAACTCCGTGTTGGACCCAGTACATGGACTGCCTCATGAGCAAGGTGGTACGACGCTATATGTCGAGTTTTAGAATGCGGAGTAAGATAAATTCTAATCTTCCTGAAAGGGTAGACGTACGGGTGCGCACAACCGCACTCGCTAATTCGAGGCGGAAGCAGTTCATAAGAACGATCTCTCGGACCGAACAGCGACTCAGCCTCTTCGATTATCTTTAACAGCTCGTCCATCAACGTTTGTTCATATGAACGATCGGTCGCACCGAAGAAGTACTTTGCTTCTGCTTCTATCCTTAACAAGGACTCCATGAACTGAAGTTCCATTGATCACAATGCCTCCAGGGCCAACTATTTTGCCTGACAGGCCTCGAAAAGGTGAAGACTCGGATATGACTCGGGCGATTCTTGTCGTAACGGGAGCCGTCTGGTAGGAGAATCCCATGAAGATAATGCTCAGCTTAGTTGCCGCGGCGCTCGTCGCAACACTCGCCGCCGGCACAGGCCCTAATGGCCTGAAGCGCATGTACGTGCTCGATTGTGGACGTCTCATCGCCAGAGATCAGTCGCGCTGGACACCGGGAGTCAATGCCGGCCAGCCACGCGAGCTCTCGAACAACTGTTATCTATTCCAGCATGAGCGCGGCACAATGTTGTGGGAAACAGGCGTGCCCGATTCTGTTGCCGGGCAGAAGGACGGGGTTACGTCGCCCAACGGTGCCGTCGTCTGGTTCCGCGATAAGACGCTTGTAAGCCAGCTCGAGAGTCTCGGCCTCAAGCCCAACGACATCACCTACATCGCGATGTCGCATTCACACGGCGACCACATCGGTAACGTAAAGGTTTTTGCAAAGTCGAAGATCCTGATGCAGAAGCTTGAGTACGACTTCGCGATGAACACGACGCCGAAGCCGCTCAGCGAAGATCAGAACGTCGAGATGCTTTCGGGTGACCGCGACGTGTTCGGCGACGGCAGCGTCACCATCCTTTCGACGCCGGGCCATACACCCGGACACCAGTCGCTGCTCGTAAAGCTACCAAAGACGGGTCCTCTCATTCTCACCGGCGATCTAGTGCATTTCCAGTACATGTGGGATAACAAGATTGTGCCGTCGTTCAACTTCAACAAGCAGCAGTCGCTAGCCTCAATCGAGCGCGTCGCCCGCCTGATCGCCGAGTACAAGGCGCAGCTCTGGATCGGCCACGACAAGGACATCACCGCCAGGATAGACCGCGCGCCGAAGTTTTATGAGTAGCGCATTTGTAATTGCCGCACTGATGATCACGTTCTCGCCCGCAAATGTTTTGCGGCAGGAGGCGAAAGCGCCGCAATTTGAACTCAGGGATATTAATGGCCGCATCGTGCGGTTGAGCAACTATCGGGGGAAAGTAGTGCTTATCAACTTTTGGGCTACCTGGTGTCCACCATGCCGTGTTGAAGTGCCCGACTTGATAAGACTGCAACGTGAGCACGGCAAAGAAGGTTTGCAAATCATCGGAATCACCTATCCACCGGAGCGAAAGGCACGCGTCCAAAGGTTTGCCAGAAATCTTAATGTCAATTACCCTATCATCCTCGGCACACATCAGCTTAAAGCAAGTTTTAGTTCAGAGGAGACTCTGCCTCTAACGATCGTGATAGATCGTGACGGCAGAGTAAGCCACATAATCAGCGGCATACTTCTTCGCGAAGAATTCGATGAAAAGATTAGGCCGCTATTGATGCAGAAAGAAGGAGAGAAGCGAAATGCGAAGTCGAATCACTAATCTTGTTGTCAGTAGTGTCCTGGTCCTGACGCTCGGCGTGATTACTGCCGCAGCTTTTACCAAGACTGTAACCATTCGCGTTGATGGAATGAAGTGCGCGAAATGCTCTGGCGCGGTTACCAAGGCGCTCAAGGCTACCGAGGGCGTTGAAGATGCGCAGGTGAACCACGAGAAGGGCGAGGCCGTCATCAAGTACGACGATCAGAAGTTGACCGAAGCCAAGCTGCGTGAAGTTATCAATGGCACTGGATTTAAGGTGGCGGAAGAGAAGGGCCAATGATTCCTTTATAGAGAAGAATTGATCATCAGGGGGGGTGTTCGGCGTGCCGTCAAACGGCACGCCGATTCCGTGTAGATTCTGAGTTGGAACTGGGATTGTGATGCTAAAATCTCGCTCCAACGTCCCGATGACCAGATCGAGCAGCTACGACTACATAATAGTTGGCGCCGGTTCAGCCGGATGCGTTCTGGCGAACCGGCTCTCCGCTAACACTGCCGTCAAGGTGCTACTCATCGAAGCTGGTCCACCAGATTCGCGTCGCGAAGTCTCAATTCCGGCTGCCTGGGTCTCATTGTTCAAGAGTGATCTTGACTGGCATTACGAGACCGCGCCGGAGCAACAACTAGACGGCAGGACCATCTACTGGCCACGTGGAAAGACCCTCGGCGGATCTTCGTCGACAAACGCGCAGATTTATCTTCGTGGGGCTCGCCTTGATTTCGATGAGTGGGCGGCGAGTGGAAACAGCGGTTGGAATTACGATGCAGTACTCCCGTATTTTAGAAAAGCTGAACGGAATGAACGCGGCGAAAACGACTTTCATGGGGCTGGTGGTCCATTGTGTGTGTCAGACGTCCGGGAACCGAATCCGCTCTCACAAGCTTTTTTGCGCAGTGCCATCAGCTTAGGAATTCCAAAAAATTCAGACTTCAATGCGGATGATCTTGAAGGCGTTGGATATTGTCAGTTCACGCAAACTGACGGGAGGCGATGCAGTACTGCAACTGCCTACCTGAAGCCTGCGCGAAACCGTTCCAACCTGAATATATGGACCAATACTCACGTAACGCGGATTATTTTCAATGGGCGACAAGCGACGAGCGTAACCTGCCTTCGCGCTGGAAGTGAAATAACGGTTCATGCTGATCGGGAAATCATCATTTCGGGCGGCGCCGTGAATTCTCCTGTTTTGCTGATGCAGTCAGGCATTGGACCAGTGCAGACGCTTCAGCACAACGATATCGAACTGGTGCAACCACTCGAAGGTGTGGGTCAGAACCTGCAAGATCATCCGATCGTGCCCGTTCGATATCTGACCAGCCGGCCGGTCTCACTCTTAAAAGCGAAATCACTAAACAATTTGTCTCGTTATCTGCTGCGACGTCGAGGCATGTTGTGTGGCAGTGGTGTTGACGTGCTTGCGCATCTCCGCACGTGCACTGATTTGCCGGCTGTTGATTTGCAACTTCTTCTGATGGCGGTGTTGTGGTTGGAGCAGGGATTGCAAAAGCCAACGCAGCATGGCTTTACCGTCGGTGCGGCCGCATTAAAACCCAGGAGCCGAGGTGCGATCACGGTGAGGTCGAACGATCCGTTTGAGCCGCCGGTGATTCAACCAAATTATTGCAGTGATGAAGAGGGCGAGGATATTGGCGTCTTGATAGCAGGAATCGGTTGGGCGCGCCGAATTGTGGGGATGCCGGAGTTTGCATCACTAGCGGGTGCTGAAATCACACCGGGACCTGAAGTGAAGTCCAATCAAGATCTTGAGGCTTATGTACGACAGCACGCCCAGACCTACTTTCATCCGGTCGGCACGTGCAAAATGGGTATAGACGAAATGGCGGTTGTGGATCCTCAACTGCGGGTCAGGGGAGTAGAGCGATTGCGTGTGGTTGATGCTTCTGTCATGCCAACGATCCCTCGAGCAAACACAAATGCCGCAACCATCATGATCGCAGAAAAAGCAGCGGACCTTATTTTGCGGAGTACTACCTGAGAGGTTAGGGTACCAAAATATTTGTAGTGCAGCCGAGACCCGTCTCCCGTTCTGAGATTTTTCTGAAAGTTTCTTGAAAGCAGTGTACATGGAAAATTCAGCGACAGCTAAATACTGACGCTCATTCTTCTCTGTAATATCGGGTTGTGCTTGAAGTTCATCAACTTCCTACCAACCACATATAAAGGAGAAGACACCACCATGAGCAAACCAGCAACCACCGTCGACCTCGCAGCTTTCAAAAAGCAACTGGCGGATTCGCTTGAACGCAGCGCCAAATCTGCCGGACAGACCATCGTTAAGGAGTCACTTTCATGTGAAATTGGGATTGGTTTACAAGTTGTCACCGCCGGCCTTAAGCGTGATGAGTTGCCGACCGAGAAAGAGATCACCGCCGGGGTAGACTTGTTGTATGCGTATGTTTCAATCGACGGCCAACGCGTATTGCCGGCGGGTTATTACCGCATCCGCCTGGCGCTTCCTGGATACGAGAAGAGTGGCGACGTCAAAGTCTCGTTCATCGACGCAAAAGGGCAAGTCGTTCACACCCTAACGGGCAAAGGCACACCGCGCCGCTTCAAACCAGGTACGGACGATACCAACATCGGAACCTTACCTGTCGAAGTGCGCATGTGTGGCCGCAAGAAGTGTTTCAACATAAAACGTAACGGTTTCCTTGACTGGGAGTGGGGCTGCACAGATTTAAACGGAAACACGATCAATTGCCTGGACCGCCAGCCCTGATTGCGTGCGTACGTTAAGCATGGTTTTCAGTCTTAAGAACACAATGGGCCAGCTCTTCGTCGCAGGGTTACGAAGCCGGACCTCCTCGCAGCCGGCTTCCTCAATTGACCGTCGCGACTTCCAATTGATCCGTCCAAAGCATTGCAGCGCTTTTGAAATTCTGCCGTAGCAGAGTGGTCGACAAAGGCTTTGCCTCCAAAGGTCCCAAAATCATTCTTGGGTCGGCGATAGCGACTTGGTCCGTGATCAGCATGCAATATTGCTAACGATTTTTGACGGTTAATCGAATATGTCTATCGCTTCTCTGTCGCTCGTTGCACGTAGCTGTCTCGAGCTCTCACTGCCACGTTCGGTTGGTCCACGCGGACCTTAATCTCACGACGCTCGCCGCTTTGCAGAGTTGCTTGAGGATAATAGCCGAGACTGTATTGATGGCGAAGCTCCTCAGCAATTTTGGAAAAAGCATCGGTCAACTGCGTGCGATCGTTTGCCGCGTACAGCCGTCCACCTGTCTTCGTCGCCAGTTGGTGCAGAAACTGATCCGCGAGCTTGTAATCACCGATCGACGTCCCCGGACCGCTCGCTTTCGGATTGCCGTAAGTTACTCGCGAAGAACTCCGCGCGGGAAAATGCCTGCCGGTGATCGTAGTAGTCACTATTGTGGCATTTGTTCTTGTCTGGGCGGCGACGAAATCAGTTGTATCGTACTGAACGGGATAGATGAGCGCGTCAAGTTCTTCAACCTCGCGAAGCGTGCTCTGATATGTTGCCTGGTAGCTTGCAGTATCTACGCCATCGGTGAAAAGCACTATCGCTTTGCGACCGTCGATTTTGTTCAACCGCGCTTTGATGACGAGATCGATTGCGTCGTAAAGGCGTGTCGAGAAGCCCGTAATCGCATTGCGTTGGACAACTTCAGTAATAACCTTTTGATCGTTCGTTGCCTCGGTTAAGAGCATGACGAGCCTGTCGAAGGTCACAATCAGAACGCGATCCTGCGGACGCAACTGTTTTGCAAAATTAATCGCGGCTTCTTTGATCTCCCATAGGTGGAAAAATGTCGAGCCGGACGTGTCGAGAAGCAGCGCAACCGTGAACGGTTTCTCGGTAGATTCGAAGTAAGCAATTTTCTGTTCGACACCGTTTTCCGATACGTTGAATTGTTCGCGTCGTAGATCCGAAATAAATCGGCCGTCTCTATCAAGCACGCTGACGGGAACGGTCACGAGGTTCGTGTCAATGCGGACCACATCGCCTTCGCTCACCTCTTCTTTGTCGTCGAGACTGGTTGACGAGGACACATTCACTGGCACGTCGACCGAGGTGCGAGAGCCTTGTAGTTCAGGTGGTCTTGTATACGTCGTGCTGATCTCCACGGGAGGATTAAGAGCGATTGAATCCACAGTCGCGTTTTCAACTTTGCGGGGCCTTGAAGCTGTTGTGTTCGCGACGGGTGCTTGTGACCCGTCGTCCTTCTTTAGCACGTAAGCGCCGTGCGGGCATGAAGACGAATTCTCGTGAGCGACGATGATGTATCCTTCAGGAATCGGAACTCCCTGACAGATTTTCAAAGTTTGGGCTCGCGCCGGGTTGGCGGGCGTTCCAATTTTCGACGAGCTGCGTTTGGTGCTCTGGCTCCTCGTTTGGCCGAACACAATTGTGGATACAAGCGAAAGAACGAGGAAACCGGCGACTGCGCACTTCAT
>JAICQI010000354.1 GCA_025937955.1 Pyrinomonadaceae bacterium | reverse complement strand
TATCGCGTTACGGTACTGACCCGGCCCAAGCGCAGGTTCTGACTTTTGAGGCAAAGCCACAGGAGATTTAAAGGCGCGTGTGAGATACTACCGCGCATATGTTAGAGAACCTGGGTTCACTGAGTTTGCTGGCTGTTTTGGGTATTGGGCTGGTATTTGGCTTGAAACACGCGACTGAAGTCGATCACGTCGTCGCCGTTTCGACGATTGTGAGCCAGCACCGGAACGTTTTTCACTCAGCGCTGGTGGGCGGGCTTTGGGGCCTCGGACACACAACGTCATTACTGGTCATCGGCGTGGTCGTGTTGTCCTTGCGTGTTGCAATTCCGGAGACGGTGAGCGGATGGTTGGAGCTTGGCGTCGCCATCATGATCGTTTGTTTGGGTATCAGTGCGCTGAGACGCGCGTTGCGGAAGAACGCCGACGTTCACGTACACCAACATAGTCACGACGGACTATCGCACACTCACGTTCACTTTCACGAAAAAGAGACGAGGCACGAACCGGCTACACATTCGCAGCACTCGCACGTAGTTTCGCGTCTCGGATGGAAGCCGGTGCTGATCGGGATGATGCACGGGCTGGCAGGCTCTGGCGCATTGACTCTGCTGGTGCTGACGCAAATCAGTTCGTCGTGGATTGGTCTCTTGTACGTCGCGACTTTTGGTTTCGGTTCGATCGTCGGAATGCTCCTGATGTCGGGACTAATCGGTTTGCCATTCGCGCTCGCCTCGCGAAAGCTGACTCACGTCCACCAGGGAATACAAACGCTCGCCGCCGTCTTTAGTATTTGCTTCGGACTCTGGTACGCGTACGAGGCCACCTTAAGGTGAGATCCGCACGTTAGCAAAGTGCGCCACCGTTCCCGTTCCAATCCAGAGCGCAATCGCTCCCTTGCTCTGCTTCTGCTTGAGGTCATTGACGAGCATCGTGGGTTGTTCCACGCCGTTCACATACAAGCGCGCTGTCTCGCCGCGCACTTCGATCTTCACTTTGGTCCACTCACCCGCGACTAGATCGACGTACGTTTCGTACTTCTCCGGAAACTCCTTGCGCAGCAGGTGCCAGGGAAAACCGGGATTCGAGATGTATTGAGCGGAGTGATTCCGGCGCACCTGGTCCTCCGCGCGTCCATTAGTCGGTCGCAGATAGAAACACTCGAAACGCGACGCGTCTGCCGCAACTCGGAACGCCATTCCCACAAATCCGCGCGCGCCTTCTCCTGCACCGGGCCCGGGCTCTCCCGCCAGATCGACTTCGATAATCCCGTCCTGGAAATCGGTCTTGGGCAGAATGACGAGTCGACCTTCATCGCCTGTTCCCGCCGCAGCCGCATCGCTGACCCGCAGCGCTTTACGACCCTTGAAGTTGACCGGTTCAGCTTTCACATTCACGAGCTTCAACTGGTCCATAGCGTCCAGCGAAACTGTCTGCGCGTGAATTCCCGGCGCCAAAAAGATACTCAACGTCGCTACAAGTAGTGAGATAAGTAGACGTATGCTCATCGCTGCTTCTCCACAAACTTCTGTATTTAGTTCTGAAGGCTGAGCGTTTATACGTATGCTGTGGGCGATCGGGTTCAATAGTTATGGAGACGATCCAGCTAATTGTAATGCCTTCATTATTTCGTCGATATTGTCTGCGTTCGCCAGTTGATTTGCGCGCTCTTCGTCAATGCCTGCTATTCGTGCGAGCAGGATTCTGATGTCGTAAGCATGTCCGCCGCGCCAGCGCGCCATCTCGATCAGTGGCACCAATGCTTCGGAACGTAATTGCGCGAGTAGCTTCGGGTCTCTGCTTTGAGTCAAACTGAGCAGCACCCATGTGGCCTTGTTGCGATCGGTCCATGAACCTGAACTGAGCATGTTGATAAATCCGCCGGCGGGAATTTTTGCCGCCACTTTCGAACTCGAGCCTGCGAGCACACCTAAAGCCCTCGTCGCGTTGTTGCGCACTACGTCATTCACGTCATGACTGGCACGCACGAGATAAGCGATCTGTTGCCTCGATTGACGAGCGTAGCCGAGCAGGTATGCGGCGACGATACGTTGACGTGCATCACTCGACGAGTCCAACACAGCGCGGATCAACTTTTCATGTCGGATTGCGTAAGCACGAACTGCTAACTGTTTCTCGCGCAGCGGCGGATACGTAGTCGATAGCGCATAGCCCTTGGAAGTATCTTCTCGCGCATTTCCTTTTAAGACTGACGCGGTATTGGCTTCCATTATCTGGTCGTAAAGCTCTGCGATCTTTGGCGGGAAGTGAGTGCTTCCGGTCGGAATGGGATTGAATTCGGTGGGCTTAATCGAAGTGCCGGGAAGTCCGATATAGATCATGTAGTTGCCTTGAGCGTCGCAGCACACGGGGGAGACGTCCGTTGGTGGACGACCGGTAACCGAGGTGACGGCCTGTTTGATTCCCTCCATCGTCTCTAACGGGCCTGGGAAGAGATCGCCCACGCGGAGAGGGAGTGCCGCCTTGATCTGCTCGAGATTGAGACCAGCGTAACCGTAAAAGTCGATGGATCCGATGCGACGCTGTTCTTTCTGAGCCGACGTGGCACCGAAAAGTATTGCGATGAGCAAGATAGCCGCCCGCATGATTGCTGCCCCCCTTGCCACTAAAACTCCACGGCAAAAAAATAATGGATCTATGGCTGTGCTATACAACCTATCTCCACATAGTACTCTCTAAGCCCGCGCGTTTCCTTGTCCGAATCGCCACAGAACGTCTTACTTTCCCCAAGACAATCTAATCCCGACCGAACTCTATCGAGTGTGACGTGTGCGAACTGACTGCGTAGCCGCACGCTGCGAAGTAGGTGCTCGTGTGCGTCGCTTGGGTAGGAGCGGGGCTCTTCAAGGGCAATAAGGGTTGCTCCGCTCCTGCCTGTTTCTTTGTTCAGTTCATTAACTTCGGAGTGCCGATTATGAGAATCCTACACGTCGAAGATGATCAGGACACGCGAACACTCGTCGCCTTCATTTTGCAGAGCGAAGGGTGGGAAGTTGTCTCGGTGGAGCAGGCGAGCGCCGCGCTCGAGCTGGCGGCTGCCGGTGGGTTTGACCTCTATTTGCTCGACAACTGGCTTGAAGGCGACACTCACAACGTGTTGTGCCGCAGCCTGCGCTCAATTGATCCAATCACTCCGATACTCTTTTATTCCGGTGCGGTGTTTCCATTAGAGGTTGAGACCGCGCTTGGTTGTGGCGCACAAGGCTATCTCGAAAAACCGTGTACTCCTGAGGCGCTCGTTGCCGAGGTGTTGAAGCTGACGCGTCCTGGTTAATAAATCCGTGTAATCCATGTAAGCTGTGGCTAACATTGGTTGATGTCGTCGAGAACACGAACATTCCTGCTCGTCAGTGTTGCCGTCGCTTTACTCATCGCGGTCTGGGTTGTCCTTACAAAGAATTGTCCCAGCGCCGGCATTGCTCTCACCAGCAGGGCCCGGCAGCTTCATCGACTGAAAAATCGAACTGCACTACCGCAAGCTGCTGACTTCGATTCCAGAATCACGCTCGCTGAGATACTTAAGCCGGGTGACGATACTCATCGCTGGTCCACGGACCGTGCTGCCAGGATTCAGGGCGAAGTGATCGACGTCGAGAACGCCGGTCCTGAAGCCACAAATTGTTTCAATCCCTGGGGACGCGATATTCACATTCTGATTGCGACCCGCAAAGGTGCGTCGAAGAGTGAACACGTCGTGCTCGAGGTCACGCCTCCGATAAGAGATTGGGCCGCGCAACAGGGAATGGATTGGTCTGAAAAAACTCTACAAGCGCAGCTAGTGGGTCGCTGGTGTGAATTTGAAGGCTGGTTATATTTTGACGTCGGCCACGCCGAGGAATCCGAGAACATCGCTCCGGGGAATCCGGAAAACTGGCGTGCCACCGCCTGGGAGATCCACCCAATTACCAAGATCACAGTGCTCAGGTAGCGTTATTCGTTATCCAGCAGCCTGGTGGTGTTCTCAGTGACACTCGGCGGCTGGGCCAACTCGTTTGTTCTTACTTGCTTCCGGTCAAACCCAGGCATTGGCATGTTAGCCGCGGGTGGTAACGAGCCGCGCGCTGCGGTTGAGGGCAAGGCCGACGTTTGAGCGACTTGCTCGGTTGCGGGTGCGGTTTTGGCGCTGAAGAGACGCGCGTAAAGCATCATTACCAGCCCCACAAAAAAGACAGTGAACGGAACCACCATGGGCCCCGGCTCCTCGGCCGCAACGCTGATCACGAGGAAGATAATAAAAAGCACCGCACTAAAGAACATCACTTTTGCCGCCCGACGCATTCCCTTGCGCCGTGGTGAAGGTGCCGCAACCTGCTCGTCGTCGACACGTTTCGCCGGCAAGCGAACGCCCGCAAGCCATTCCGCCAACCCGCTCAGCGCGAGCCCACACCGCGAACAGAACCTCATCTCCTCGGAGATCTGTTGCTGACCACAATTAGGACAATACATAAACCCTCGTTGAAGATGATTTTAGCTGAACCCTTGTCAGTACGGTAACAAGCTCCGCGAGGTTCGATGCCATTCAGTTTGATTTGGGCCGCAGATCGATGCGGATGACCGCAAATCTGATCTGCGTCTCCGTTAATCTGCGGCCAATTACATTCTTGACAACTGCTTTCGCGATGGCTATATTCAACCAGAAGGTTGAATATAGTGAATACCCAGACTAGTCTTGATCAAACCTTGATGGCCCTGGCGGATCCGACGCGCCGGGCGATTCTTCAGCGCTTGTCGCAGGGTGAAGCGCGAGTCACGGAGCTCGCGCACCCGTTCGACATGTCGCTGAATGCCGTATCCAAACATATTCGCATCCTCGAGCGCGCTGACCTGGTGAGACGTCGCACTGCCGGACGCGAACATTTCCTGTCGTTCAATCGACAACGACTTGACGAAGTAGCGAATTGGATTGAAACGCAGCGTGCCGCCTGGAACGCTCGACTGGACGCTTTGGAAGCCTTGTTACGAGAGGAAGACAAGGCCGCATCGTCGTCTCGCAAAAGAACCAAGAAAGGATCATCTTGATGAATACGCAGTTAGATCACGAATATGGCGTCAGCCCGGAAGCCGGAACAGTCCGGCTCGAAAGAACGCTGCCCGGCCCCATCGAACGAGTTTGGGCTTACCTTACCGAATCGGAGAAACGCGGGAAATGGTTTGCCTCCGGCCCTATGGAGCTGCGGCCTGGTGGCAACATCACGTTTCATTTTCACAACTCCAAACTCGCGCCCGACTCAGGACCACCGCCGGAGAAGTACAAAGAATGCGAGGGCATGACGAGCTACGGTCGCGTGATCCGTTGCGAGCCTCCGCACGTGCTCAGTTTTATGTGGGGCGAAGAGCAGGGAGACGAATCGGAAGTTACGTTCGAGCTAAGCGACCGGAATGGAGAAGTGCTTCTGGTTCTAACGCACCGGCGTCTGCGCAACCGTACGGAGTTGGTCAGTGTTGCCGGCGGATGGCACGTTCACGTGGGAATTCTTATTGACGTGCTTAACGGCCGCGAGCCGAAGCCGTTTTGGTCGAAGATGGAAGCGTTGGAAGCTGAGTATGACAAGCGGCTGCCGCAGACAGAATAATCAGCCACGGCTCAAAATCCCTGAAGCTACGTGGCGGGCAAGTGCCATGATCGTCCAGGATGGATTTACTCCAGGCGCCGTGGGAAACAAACTCGAGTCCGCCACGTAAACATTCGTCGTTCCAAACACAAGTCCTGACGCGTCAGTTACTCCTCTCCGTGCGTCGATCCCGAACTGATTGCCGCCGCTGGTGTGGTCCGAATAGGAAATCAGATCGTTGTAAGTAAATTTGAGCTTCTCAATTTTCCCGAGGTCGGATGGTTTTTCGATTACGGGAGGCCGCAACAACGGCAGAAAAACGCGGCGTGCTCCCACTGCCAGCAATCCCTTAGCAGCCATCAAAAAGCACTGTCGAAACGATTCGATGTCGTGTTTGCTTTCCTCAAAATCGAGTTGTGCCCGCCCGTCCTTCAGCACAATTCGAGACTTTGCCGGGTCATCTTTCACAGTCACTGTGAGACTCATCGTGAGGTGAAACTGTCGCATGATTTCGAAATGGTCTTGTGGCGGGAGATACGAGACAAACGATGCCAGGCTTGCCGGATACAGAATACTAGCCAGCCACCAAAAGTGATGCTCCTGCAAGAAACCGAGGAAGTTGTAGATTGCCGGAACGCCGTTATGGGGAACATACTGACCATCTTCGAGCGTCCCGCGCGATGTCATTGGCTTGTCGAACAGCGCAAACACTTGAGCGTGAGGTTGCAGGTAGACCTTTTGCCCGATCGACTGCCGGTTGGGAAACCTCGAACTACGCAGCAGCAAAGCGGAGGAGAAAAACGCGCCGGC